>DXVA01000147.1 GCA_019408975.1 Lentisphaeria bacterium
GAATCGTCCCCGGGCCATATTTCAACGCGCGGCGCATCAGTTCTTCGGCAATGCCGAAAGTCACCTGCGAACCATTGCCGTCACAGAGGGGCAGATAAATGTTGATCAGCCCCGCACTTGCAAGGCCTCCCGGAACACAGGTCTTTTCGATCAGGACGGTTTTCGCTCCCATCCGGGCGGCGGCAGCGGCGGCGGCAACTCCGGCAACGCCTCCCCCGACAACGGCTACATCATAATCATGGCATGTGCTCATCCCCGCGGCCTCCTCAAATATATTCCCTGACAGGCATTCCGCGATGTTTGCGCGCATCGATCCACGGTCCATACCATGTGGGCTTTTCGGACGCCACGCCGGTCAGGAACTTTTCCGTTTCTTCTTCAGTGTTGGCAAACATCCTGATGCGTCCGGCGTCGCGGCATTCCTCCAGAAGCCTCAATCCGAATTCACTGCGCGCAACGATCGCCGAAAGTCCCTTGGCGGCTGCCTCGCGCAAACGGGGGTCCGCCTGCATTTCCGCCTCGGTCGGAGGGAACAGGTCGAAGTTCGGCGGCAGAGTCGGGTGGCACCAGGTATCTCCGAAAACAACGTCTCCGGCATAGCCGACTTTTTCGAGACAGATTCTGCACTCCTCGGGAGTGAAACGCCCCAGCTGCGCCACGCCGCCGCTGCGCACAAATGCTTTTTCGTGTATCTGACCGTCTTCAGTCCGGACACGCATGGTTCCGGGAAACGCACCGGTGCGGTAATTCATTTCACGGACATCCTCCATATCGACTCCGAGCCAGGTTTTAAGCAGCCATTTCGTTCCCGCAAGCGCCCAGTGAGCCGCACAGAAATTACAGGAAATCAGCCGGATGATTCCGGAAATGTCGGCAAAGTCTTCATTCATCATCATTTTCCGCAGGCTTTGCGCATGGCACGGCGTAGCGGAAACGGCGATTTTCTTCAAGCCCATTTCATACGCCTCCCGGATGCCGAGCAGCTGGGGATGAGGCTGATACTTGGAACCGGAACAGGCGATCACATCTTTTTTCGATGTGGCGACGTATGCCTTCGCCAGCCACGGTTTTTCCGCATCCCATCCAGCCAGGACACAACCGTCCACATATCCCTTTTCAAGTGCGAAAATCATAAGCGAGGTCGCCACGCCGCCGGAAACTCCGATCTCCCGGATTTCCGGATCAACCGCGCATCCCGTGCCGACGAAACGGCAGACACCGCCGACTTTTTCAACCGTATCCATCTTGCGCCCGCGTCCGAAGAAACGTTCCTCCATGGCGCTGCCAGGCATAATTTTCGCCGCACAGACATCATAACACCGGGTACACGCTTCGTCCATGCATCTGCCGACAAGTTCGGGATTGCGCCCCCAGTCATACATTTTAAGTTCGATCGCTTTCGTCGGGCAGACCGACGCACATAATCCGCATTCATAGCAAAGCCCGGAGTTGATGCACTCCCGTTCCAGCAGCCTGAAACCTTCCTGCGACATAATCATTCCTTTCCTGTTTTCTTTTTTATTTCGGCAATTCTTTCAGTGCAATCCGGTCAAACCATACTTCTCCCGACGCAAACCATATCCAGAGCCCGATTGTCTCTTTTTGCGAAATCGCTTTTTTAGTCCGTATCCGGTATTCAAAACGAGTCCACGGCATATTTCCGGACAAATAACTGCGGGGATATCGCCTGATCTGGGCGAAAGACAAGTAAACACCGGCTCCGCCGCGTCCCGTCAGGTTTTCTGCCCGGGCAAAGAACGAAAGCAGATAATCGGTATCAGGCTTCAAGCGATTTAAGTTTATGCCGGCTGTGACTCGTTTTCCCTCCACGTTTTTCATGTAGAGACTTTTACCGCCGGAAATAAAAATCTTTTTGTCATAGCCGATGACAGCGCCATCGTCTTCCCGCCAGAAACTCCAATGCAGAGGAAGTTTGGAAACAGCATTCTCCTGAATGAAATCCGGATTTGCAACCAGATTGTCTTCGGGCTTGCCATCCAGGCGCATGATTCCGTAGTATCTTGCCTCATGAAAATTACGTCTCGGCAAGGGACTCCAGTGATAGTACCGGGGAGGTGCGTTCCTTACCGCCCGCTGTCTGGCGAAATTGACGGGGAAACCGTTCTTATCATAATTTCCCAGTATTTTTTTCTGAATGGCAATCGTCGCCTTCCATGAAGCGGCAAGACGCGTCGTGCTGACCACCGCATTGCTGTTCCAAGCAGCATTCCAGTGAGAACCGCCGACATTCATACGGTCAAAAACAGCCCCGTTGCTGTTCACCGCAATATGAATACAGTTCATTCTGTCCCCGCTGGGATTCAGCATGATTTCAACGCATGAATCCGCTGATACGATTGCGGGGTCATCATTTTTTGCGCCATTCCGCAGAATGGAATCCATTTGCGGTTCCTCACAATCAAAAGAAAAAATAAAATGTTCCGAATCTTCCGAGACCGACACCTTCGTGCCGACCTCGGCAACATCACCTTTCAACGGACGCAGAGAGAGTGCTCCCGGAACATGGAACTGCCAATCCTCCAGAGACGTCATATCGCGAAAGAATCCAGCGGACTCCTCCCGCAGAGGGTTCAGCAGTTTTTGTTTCATAAAAGAAATTCTTTTCTGCGCCAGCTTGTCCGCCATTGCCGCCTTTTCTGCATCCAGGCATAATTTTTCCAGCGTTTCAATCAATGCGGGAGAATAAATTTGAGTCCAGATTGCAATGGAGGAAGGAGTTTTCACCACTGGTCCCAACGGAGTATCTTCGACGGTTCCGATCACCTGTTTCACCCAGCATTCTTCCAACAGGTCATAAACCTGTTTCATCTGCTGCGCGCCTTTGCCGAACATTCGAGTAAAATATTCGCCGATCAGCGCAGACGCATCGACCGACCGGTCCCACATGATTTTAGAGTAAATGTAATAATTCAGAGCATTGAACAGGTAATGATCCGTCTCCGATTCCATGAAAGAACAGAGCAATGCAGGAGCATTCTTACTGTAATAAGAAGCAATGCCGTTATGCATCAAGGCCGGCACTCCTTTGATATCTTTCGACATATGCTTGCCTGCGTTGTAAGTCCAGAGTCCAATGGGACCGTTCGTCTTTTTCACCCATTTACCGATCACCTCCGAATCATTCGCACCGGGGCCTTTCGCCGCAGCAATCACCATGACGTTGTCCGGTATCTGAAACGGAGGCACCAGATCATACGGCATATATGCCATCTGGCAGATTACACCGGAAATTTTTTCTTTCTTCAGGCGGTTGGCGATGTCCACCGTAAACTTCCAGATGGAATCGCTCAATTTTCTGCGCTGCGGCCCCCAGACTTCCGGTTCCCTCGCGCCGACGGAAAAACCATACGCCTTCAGACACTGCCCGCAGGTACATGCATAAAACCAGTCTCCGGGCATAATATTTGCGTAACGGCGGTCAAGAAACGCATTGGTGGACCATGATTTCAAGCCACGATCGGCAGGAGTCTTACCTGTGAAGCACGCCTTGACATCCTGATAAATCTCCTCGGTGATTCCACTGCTGAAACAATAGTGCGGCCCATGTGCGTCCTTCACATTGTATCGCGTGCCATCCTGCTTCAATGCAAAAAATTCCGGTCTTCCCTTGAAACGGGTATGAAGCTCCAAACGGCTCAAACCGTGGCAGAGAGGCAGTCGGCGTTCCTGCATTCTGAGCCGCAGCAGGTTCAGGTTATACCCTGTCACTCCTTTATATTTTTCCGTTTTTTCAAACCACTTTCCGCTGTTCGCGCTGAAGGATCGGAAACGGATATCCGGACGGTCCACAATATCTATTTCCAGCGGCAGGCGCAGGTGATCGCCCGAAGGAACCAGAGTTCCCATCTCCCCGGGAAAATAAAACCTTGCATCCGCAAAACGTTCTAAAAAAGAATACACGCCGCTGACCGTGCCGCGCCGGAATTCCATCTGATAAAAATTATCTGCGGGATTTACTTTTTTTGAATCCTGCCCCGCAATGAAAAGCTGGTTGCCGCAGCGCCGGATCACAAATCCCTCTTCCGGCAAATCATCCGTTTTGATCCCGGCTTTTCGTGTCTCCGCCCCATCTCCCAGGTAAATTGAAAACGCATCGCCGGAAGCCTGCTTTCTTATCTCCGGGCGCACTCCCATCACGATGTTCAGGTAATCCGCCAGTTCCGAAGCGGCAAACTCAATCAGAGGAATCGGCTCCTGAACAATGATTTCCACTTTTGTTACCTGATCTGTCTGCCGTGACACCTTGACAGAACGTTTTCCCATATCCAGATTCATGGATGCCGCGGAAAAAACAGTGCAGAAACAGAACAGAAACAATAATTTCATCTTCATCAAGTAATTCCTTTCCATATTTGATGACTTGCGTGATTCAATATCCATTTCCGGTAACAATCCAGAAATAGCGATTCCCGGCTATCGCATAATTTGATTGATCCGGGATCTGATTCTTTGATCTTTTTTCCACATGGGAGTCCAAAAAAAGCACATTTGCCTGCCCGGTATGTGGATATCCGATTCTGTTCGCATCCGTTGTATATAATTTCAACAGAGGGCCTGCCATAAAATCGGGTTCCCCGAAAAACATTGACCGCGATACATGTTTCAAAGAAGTAATATGAATGGGAGCTGTCACCGTGGAAGGATAAATATGATCATTCATGCCATAGGTGTAAGAGGTATAATCCGCACTGTGTTTTTTAGCGGGGCAGACCAACGGTCCGCGCCTGCCGTCTTTGAGAATCACTCCGATATCTCTTGTTTCCTGCGTCAGCCCGAGATACGGCGCCAACGTCCCTTTATCCCCTGTTCCGAAAATATTCCTTTTATATGGATCTTCCGGGGGGAGATACGGGTTTCTTCCCGCCTGCCAGTAAACGGGAATCACATCATTATTATCATTCAGATACATGATAACGGCTTTTCCCATATCGGAAAACTGTGATGCGCATACAATTGTCCGCGCCGTTTCCCGTGCCTTGTTCAACGCAGGAAGCAACATGCCGGCTAAAACCGCGATGATTGAAATTACAATAAGAAGCTCTATTAATGTAAAATAATCTGCAAACCTAGCCCATCGACACTGCCGCCCTGTATTGCCCTCTGCCGTTTTTTTCATGAATATTCCCTTTAAGTTTGAATTTGATGAAAAAGAACATTTCATTTTTTTGCTTTTTTAAATCTATACTCTATATTATAAGCATATTCAATATTTTTTCAAGAGGGAGAAAGAGACAAAACATGACAGAAACGAACATCATAAATGATTATTTTGACTCGCTCACGGTCCGTTATGTCAACTTCTACCGGAACATCCGCGACTCCCTGCCGACAGTGCGCGACCATTTACGCATCGGGCTGATGACCGGTTCGGCAGTACAACGCATCACGGATTCGGAAGCGGAAACGATTGCCGCGCCTTTCGTATTTTTCAGATTCAGTGGGCGGAAAAATCAATGGAAAGTAACTCCCGGCGCTTCGCGGAACAGCTTCTGCTTTGACCTGGACGGCATCCGCGCCTCGTGGATTGAAGCGACTCTACGGCAGGATTTTCCGCAGGGATATCTGAAAATCACCGATCCGGTTCCGTTCCAACTGATTCTGGACGACATGCATGAAATGTTTTACAAGCCTCTGCCGCTCAAGCGATACCGGCTTCCACTGCTGGCGGAAAAATTCATCGCACTCATCTATTCGGAACACTTTCTGCAGCAAAGCCGGAACAAATATGAAAGACAAATACAGGCCGATGCCAGCCAAATCTTCTCCTCGCCGGAACAGCAATACGATTTCGGGCACCGCGCCGCCGCGCTGGGAATCACCCTCGTACATTACCGGAGAGTTTTCAAAACCATCATCGGGCTGCCGCCATATGAGTATCTCCAGAAGTGCCGTCTCGGCATGGCTGTCCGCCTGCTGAGAACCGAAAAGCAGTTGCAGATACAGCAGATTGCAGAGAAATGCGGGTTCGGAAATGCCACGGAATTCTCACGGTTCTTCAAGAAACATACGGACAGCTCTCCCTCCGCCTACTTCAAAAAGTATTCCGAATAACGGAGCATTTCCGGCAAAGCAGAACGGAATACCTGCTACTGGTCGAATCCGCTGTCGAGAATGCCATCCACGGTATCGGCATAACGGATGATGTTGGTTCCGTCTCCACGGCGCTCCCAGGAAAGCGGAACACGCGGAAGCTGTTGACGCAGAAGCTGAGCTTTGAAAGAATCCATCCAGATTTTCTCCGCCTCCTCCTCCGAAACCTCCTCCGCGATGGAATTGGAATCATCGGGAAGCGGAATCTCCGAATGCCAGATCGTATTGCGGATATGAGTCACGTTCTCACCGTCCCGGACAATGCGGCAGAGCGGCCCGGAATCGTCCAGGATCACTTTATCGGAATTCTCCGGCCAGTAATTTTCTTCAATGTCCTCTTCTTCCGCATCGATGGCGTCATGCCAGAGATCGGAAGCGTCCAGAGAGTCCTCGGCGACACCGGATTCAAGAATCGCAATCGTGGCGGAGTCGGAAGATATTTCGCCGCGCATTTCGACAAACGGCTTGAGAATCGCGATCTTCTCCGCGCGGGAAAGCCCCCCGTAACGTTTTTCCACCTCGCCGGGATTGATCACATACATTTCGGAACCGTTGGTCCTGATCAGGATATTTTCCAGACTCAAATCATACTGGACGATGAAATTTTTTGCGTAAAGCCCGATCAGGGCGGAAAGATTGGAAAGAAACTCACGCCGCACCGCACTGCTGTGAGGCGCAATCCGGAACCAGTATTCCAGCGCAGTCATGGTGTCGGGAATTTCGACGGACAGAACCATGGATTCGGTGCCGGATTTTCCCCATCCGGGATAATCCGCGCACGGGATACCCGCACCCTTCAGAATCTGCCCGGATTCATAAAGGATCTTCGCTCTCGAAGAAAACCAGGCGATCAGATGCTCTTTGATGCTGTTCGGAGTATCATGCTTCACATAATAGGATCTCTTTTTGGAGTCCTGCACCTTGAAGATTCTGGCAGTATCCGTGGTTTTGACCGTGTACTTATCTTCCACTTCAGGATAAATGTTGAACCACGGCACAAGACGCGATTCATCGTCTATGCACCATTCCCATTCGCCTACCGTGACAGTGTTGTCTTTCATAAGAGTCTTCAAAGCCTGCGCAATGAAGCAGAGATCCTTCTGTTAGCCCTGCCGCTTCACGGTAAGTTCCCTGCGAGCGGCACGGGCTGTTATGTTGTTAAACCAGAATACCGGTTGTATCAGGATCGAACAGATGAGCGTTGGCGACGAGAATCGGCAGAGAAAGCGTCTCTCCGACTTTCGCCTGTTTGTGGGCATCGACCCGCGCTATGCAGGATACGCCGTTGTCCGTCGCCGCATCCAGATAGAGATAAGTCTCCGCGCCCATGGGCTCCATCACTTCGATCTTTGCCTTGAGATGCTGAACATCCTTCGCCAGTTCCGCACGCTCCGAACCGATATCCTCGGGACGGATGCCGAACAGGATTTCCTTATCCATGAACTTCTCCGCCGCACTCTTCCACGCTTCCGGAAGCACAAGAGACATATTCTCGTTCCTGAACAGAATCCTGTCTCCGTCTTTGGAAATATTGCCGCGGAAAATATTCATCGGAGGCGTTCCGATAAAACCGGCAACGAACGTGTTTGCCGGATGGTCGTAAATATTCAACGGCGTATCCACCTGCTGAATCAGGCCGTCTTTCATGACACAGATACGGTCACCCATCGTCATCGCTTCGATCTGGTCATGCGTCACATAGATCATCGTCGTTTCAAGACGCGTATGGAGTTTGCTGATCTCCGTACGCATCTGGACGCGCATCTTCGCGTCGAGGTTGGAAAGCGGTTCGTCGAACAGGAACACTTCCGGCTTGCGCACGATAGCACGTCCCACCGCGACACGCTGCCTCTGACCGCCGGAAAGCGCTTTCGGCTTGCGGTTGAGGAAGCTTTCGATACCCAGAATCTCAGCCGCAGCTCTCACACGCTTGTCGATATCCGCTTTCGGAAATTTTCTTAAACGAAGCCCGAATGCCATATTCTCATAAACGGTCTTATGAGGATACAGCGCATAATTCTGGAACACCATCGCGATGTCCCGGTCCTTCGGGGGAACATTGTTCACGACACGGTCTCCGATTGAGATCGTCCCCGAACTGATTTCTTCAAGACCCGCGATCATGCGCAACGTGGTAGACTTCCCACACCCGGAAGGCCCCACAAGCACCATGAATTCACGATCCCTGATCGCAAGATTCACATGATTCACGGCGAGGAAAGTTCCCCCTCCGTCGTAAACCTTGCAAACATCTTTCAGTACTACTCCAGCCATTTAGTCCTCCTACGGAATATTGTTTCCGATTTGTGATACACAACAATAACAGTATATCAAAGTTTTTCAAGTCCGATCAGTTAAAAAATTAAACTATTCTCTGAAATTCAGCTGTCAGCAGTAACAAGTCTTCCGTCCCCTCCCCTGCAAACCGGCGGCATGTTTCCGAAGGAGGAACAGCAAAAGACTCAACGGAGCAACGGGGAATCCCGCGCCGTTGAGTCTTAAAAAAACACCGGAAGGTTCCGGTCTTTCACTTCCAGTAGGGGGATATTTCGCGGAGACGCGCAATCACCGGAGGCAGTTTTTCCAGAACGAAATCCACTTCCTCCATCGTGTTGTAGCGAGAAAGGCTGAACCGGATCGCGCCGTGAGCCGCGGTATAGGGAATCCCCATGGCGCGCAGGACGTGCGACGGCTCAAGGCTGCCGGTCGTGCACGCGCTTCCGCTTGAAGCGCAGATGTGATACATGTCAAGCAGCATCAGAATCGATTCGCCTTCGATATACTCGAAAGAGATATTGCTGGTATTCGGCAGACGGTGCTCGGGATCGCCGTTTACGCGAACAGACGGAACCGTTTTCAGAATCGTCTGCTCCAGTTTGTCGCGCATCGCCCGGACTCTGGTATGCTCATCATCAATATGAAGACGCGCAAGCTCCGCCGCTTTGCCGAGCCCGACAACGGAAGCAACGTTCTCCGTTCCGGCGCGGCGCCCGCTCTCCTGGTGCCCCCCCACAATGAACGGGCGGAAGCGCACGCCGCGCTTCACGTAGAGCGCCCCCACCCCTTTGGGAGCGTGGAGCTTATGCCCGGAAAGACTCAGGAAGTCGATATTCATATCCGAAAGCTTCATCGGCACTTTGCCGACCGCCTGCACAGCATCCGTGTGAAACAGCGCCCCGTTCTTATGAGCCAGTTCCGCCAGTTCCGCAACCGGGTAGATGTTGCCGGTCTCGTTGTTTGCCCACATCACGGAAACAATCGCCGTTTCATCATCGATCATTTCAGCGGCGCGCTCCATGTCCAATCGCCCCTTTCCGTCAACGGGAATCAGGGAAACGCGGTAGCCGCGGCGTTCCAGATCCCTGCCCAGATTCAGCACTGCGGGGTGTTCCACCTTTGTCGTCACGATCTTGTTGCGCTTGGGGCAATTCATCAGAGCGCTGAAAATCGCCGCGCTGTCGCTCTCCGTTCCGCATGAAGTGAAAATCACTTCCGTCGAAGCGGCGCCGAGAAGCGCCGCCAGAGAATCGCGCGCATCCTCAATATGCCGGGCGACCTGTCCGCCGAAATGATGAATGCTCGACGGGTTCCCGTAAAGTTTCGTCAGGAACGGCGTCATCGCTTCAAATACTTCCGGTGCAACCGCTGTGGTCGCGTTGTTATCGAAATAAATGATTCTTTCCTCGTCCATTTCACGCCCCCTTACTGAACTTCGCTCACGGCGAGATCTTCCGAAACGAACTCGTTCAGCTTGCTCTGCACCAGCTTTTTCAGCGTCAGCGTGGAATTCGGGCACGCGGCGCAGCGTCCCTTGAGACGGACCTTGACCATGTTGCCTTCGATATCGACAAGCTCAATGCTGCCGCCGTCTTTTTCCAGCGCCGGACGGATTTCCTTGTCGATAACCTCCTGCACGCGAATCACCTTCTGAACAATGGAAAGCGATGCAAACGCCTTGGCTTTATCACTTTGCGAACCGGATTCCTTCACGGAATGTTCACGCCAGATGCTGTCCAGAATTTCCTGGATCTGGTCAAGACAGCGCCCGCAGGCACCGCCCGCCTTGGTGTAGTCGGTGATTTCGGCAACGGAATGCAGGTTATTCTCAAGAGCCACCTTGCGGATCTTGGTATCGGTCACGCCGAAGCACTTGCAGACAATACGCCCCTCGTGCTCGTCATCCGCTTCGACATCCTCGACCTTCTCGCCATGCCTGCGCCTGTAG
>DXVA01000148.1 GCA_019408975.1 Lentisphaeria bacterium
GCAGACCTGTTGGCAGGCGCCGCATCCGATACAGAGTTCCGGGTTCAGCTTCGGAGCGCCGGTTCTCCTCAGAGTAACCGCTCTGACGGGGCACGCTTCCGCACATTTGCCGCATTTTGCCCCGTCCTGAAAGACGATGCAGTTCCGAGGATTGAAACGTGCCTCCGCGATCTTTGTTTTCTGCTTGAGTTCCAGCGTCAGCGGCCGGAGCGCACCGGTCGGACATGCCTGGGAACAGCGGTTGCAGTCGAACCGGCAGGCACCTCTGGTCAAATCCAGTGAAACCGGTCCGAGCCCGTTCGGTGCTGGGACAATGATTTTCGCCGGGCAGTTTGCCGTGCAGAGCTGGCAGGATGTGCATCTGGCGGCGAACCGTTCGGCATTTCCTGCGCCCGGAGGCAGGATTTTGAACCGTCCGGCGAATCCGGACAGTTTTTCCATGCCTGCTTTTGCGAGCAGCGCTCCGGCGGCAAGCCCGGCGATCAGGATTCCGCTGTTGGCCAGAAATGCACGGCGCGTTTCATCGACGGGAAGCGTCCGGTGTTCCGCCCGCCCGAATTTTACCGCATGAAGGCGGCAGACGGAAAGACAGTTCATGCAGCGGGTGCAGCGTTCATTGTCCAGTGTGCCGTTGTCCGGGTCGATACAGCCGGAAGGACAGACCTTCACGCACATGCCGCATTTCACGCATTGATCGGAAAGGCGCAGCCGGAACACGCCGTATTTTGCCGCCAGCCCGAGCAGTGTCCCGACCGGACAGACCGCAGTGCAGTAGATTCGTTTTTTCCAGACTGCGAGTATGGCAATCACTGCCAGCGGAATCATGGAACCGATGGAGAAGGAACCGGCGATCCGCCCGAAATTGGAGTAGGGGTCAAGCAGCAGAAACGGGGCAGCCCAGCCTGATATCAGCATTCCGAGGGCGGTTCCGGCGATGAGATAACGGGTCTTAATGAAATTCGGAACCGTTGTTCCTTTGCGGCGGGAAAGAAAAACGATGAAATCCTGCAGAATCCCGAAAGGACAGAAGACCGCGCAGTAAAAGCGCCCGAACAGGAAAGTCATCAAGACAATCGCCAGCAGAGTGACCAGAGTCCCGATGGAGAATGCGGCAAGGCATTTCATCAGAACCGGGCCGAACTGTCCGTGTAGCAGGCTTGCGGTCATGCCGCCTTTCCCGGAAAAGCCGATAAGAATGAGTGCAATGCAAAATGTTGCCGCCGTGATTCTGGCATAGTTCCATTTGATCTGTTTTTTCATCGCTTGATTCCTTTGAGTGTTCTGTCTTTTTTCCCTTTCCTGGTTTTTAGTATAAACCTTAGAGTAACTGTCAGTCAATGCTTTTCGTCAAAAAAAATCATTTTTTTTGACGAAAAGCAGAAAACAGCCTGAAAATGAGTCGTGGCAGACAGGCGTTGACGGTATGGAAATGCCCGAAAATCCCGGCGGGTGCGGCAATGATACTGCCGTTATTGTTTCCGGATTTCCCTCCGCAGGCATTCATACGGCGGGAGCTCTATCCCGTCGTCTTCAAATACTGCGGTGTCTGCGGTATTGTTGATGTAAAAGAGGATAGTTCCGCGTTGAATGCGCTGGCATTTCGGCGGAACATGGAAGCGGGGGATTCCGCATTGCTTCAGCAGGTGTCTCATCACGAGGGCGAGTCCCTCCCTGTTCATCGGCGCCGCCAGGTAAAACGCGCCGTCGTGTTCGGTAAAGAGCGGCGCCCCCTGATAGAGCCCCGCGGTATATTCCTGAAGAATCCGGCATGTGTCCGGATTCGGTTTTTCCATAAAGGAGAGGAGGCGGGCCTGTTTTCCCATGAACTCGACATCCAGGCTCCGGTTGTTTTCCGGGAGCGTTCTTTCGTTGTATTCAAATTCGCGGAAATCCACGCCCTTGCAAATGTTGCAGGACTCGTCGATATGCAGTCCGAACAGCTTTTGCAGATTTGCCGGAGCGGATTCCATGCGGTATTTTCCGAATTCGTCCATACGGTTCAATCGGCATTGAGCCAAAATCTTCCCCCCGTTCCGCCGGTATTCGTGCAGAAACCGGCAGACTGCGTCCGGAAGATGTTCTATCTGAGGCAGGATGACAAGTTTGTATGCGGAAAGTGTATGTTCCGTGATAAGCGAAAGAGGCAGAATGTCCGCATGGACTCCGGTTTCGTTCAACGCCTGATTCATGCGCACGACCGCATGAAAATAAGAGTAGTCGTCGCGATATTTCGTAATGAATCCCGTGAGGCGATCCGTCAGGATGGCGACGTTGCTTTCCGGCGGCGGCAGGCCGGGATGCTGTCCGGAAAATGCGCGGATTTCCCGTATGGTTCTGCTTATGATCCCGTATGCTTCTCCGGGATTTCCGCTCCACGGAAGAATCGAGGGATGGCTTTCTTCGCCCATCAGCGACTGCCGCCAGCGGAAATAGAACAGATTTTCGGCGCCGTGTGCGAACGTATCCCATGCCCACGTGCGCAGAACCTGATATGCGTCTTTCTGCGTTGTTACGGGGTTCCATGCTCCTGTCTCTCCGACTGTAAACGCCTGCCGTTTTCCCCTGATGTTCCGGTAGCAGTCCCAGAATGCGTGGGAGAATTCGAGATAATCGTTGCCGAGATAAGTGTCGCAGGAGGCGAAGTCAAGCCCCGGGTAAATTTCGTCCGGTGCGACGTCAGGCAGGAAAGAGGTCCAGCTGTTCGTGGTGATTTTCCACGATGGATTGACCTGGCGGAGAATGTCGCGCTGTTCGTAAGCCAGTTCCGTATAAAGAGAACTCATGAACTGTGCGTATTCCGCTTTCCGGCTGACACGCTTGAAATTGCGTGGGTCGATCTCGTCGAAAGAAGTGAAATCACCGCTCCAGAATGCTCCGTTCCATGCCGCATTGAGATTCTCCGCCGTCCGGTATTTCTTTTGCAGATATGCCCGGAAACGCCTTGTACATCCGTCACAGAAACAGAAGCCGTGTTCCGCCTCCGCCGCGATTTCATTGTCCAGCTGCCATGCGAAAATCGCGGGGCAGTCCCGGAATGTTTCCGCCATTTCCTCCGTGATCCGTTTTGAAAACTCCCGGAATTTCGGGGAGGACGGACAATAGTGCCTGCGGTTGCCGTCGTAGACACGCTGTCCCGTCTTGTCGGCTTTGAGGATTTCCGGATAACGTGCGCTCATCCACTTCGGCGATGCGGCGGTTGGGGTGCACAACAGGACGGCAATTCCGTTGCCATGCAGTTTTTCCAGCAGATGCCGGTAGTCTGAAAAGTCGAATTCCCCTTCGCGGGGCTCAAATCTGCCCCAGTTGAATTCCCCCATGCGGACGGCATTGATTCCCGCTTCCTTCATCAACCGGATATCTTCTGCCCACCGTTCCCGCGGCCACGCCTCGGGATACCATGCACAGCCGAAATGTTTCATGGCAGTCTCCTCCTCACTGCTGTCCGGGGAATTGAAGCTGTGCATCGCTGATCAGAACCCAGCAGTAGACGAATGCGCCGCGTGCGTAACCAGTGTTCCGTATGACAAGAGAGTTGTTTTCCTTTTTCAGAACGCCGGCAGGGATTTTAAATTCCCGCCGTGACCAGTTATGGATGGCAAATCCGCATTCGCCGTCATAGACCACCGTTTCGTTGAGAGTGATCTTCATCATGGTGGTTTCCTTGTTCTTCAGCTGATGCGGCGCGGCGCCTTTGGAAACGGCGTCCTGCCCCTCCAGATTCAATACCGCCTCTTTTCCCGCTTCGGATTCCGGCAGGTCAAAAACGAGTGACATTTCCGCCGACGAGGTGATGCGCCCGCCTTTCGCCTTGGTGAAGACTCCCGCGCAGAGTTTGGGCGGTGACAGCGGATCATTTGCCGGTCCGTATACCTTCGGTCCGAAATCCTGTCCGCTCCACATCGCCGCCGGGAAACGGTAGCCGGCAGCTGTTTTTTCAGGGACGGCGCCCGTTATGGCGCCGATCTGTTTTTTCAGCGCCATGATCTTTGACGGCGGCAATGTTTTTTCCAGTTCCCGCAGGACAAGATTATTGGAGCGGGCGAATTCCGCTTCCCTGTTCAGTTGCTTTGCGCATCGATCTCCTTCTTTCAGCACGAATTTGACGAGTTCACCGTCGTTGTAATCGGAAAGGTGTTTCATGGCGTCGGCAAGCATGAGATACTTTTCCCGTGCCAGCTCTTTTTTGAGCGTTTCAGTAATTCCGGGGCTGTTGATTGCGTTGTCCAGAGTGGAACACGCCTGCCGGAGAAATTCCGGAGTGTAAAAGTCCGGCGGATAGGCGTTTCCGAGCTTCCTGCCGCTTTGCAGAGTCTTCTGATATTGAGCGTCGGCAAGTTTCAGGTATACAATGACGTGCGGTGCGGCAACACCGTAAAGGCGGGGCGCGTAATCCTCCATGAGTTTCATGGCGTCCTGCTCCGGATTCCAGAGGAGTTTGCCGTGGAGATACCACCACAGTTTCGGAAAATTCACCGGATTTCCGTAGTTGAAGGCAATGCCTCCGGCTCCGCATTTTTTCAGGTAACGGTAACGGTCGGCGGTTTGAGAAACAAATGCCGGCTGATAGGTGCCTCCGATGTATTCGCATACCAGCGGTTTCTGTCGGCTTCTGCCGATCCAGCCGTTCAGTTTTTCCTGCATTTTTTCCATGCCGCCCTGTTTCAGTTCATGCGCAAAGAAAGGATGGTTGCCGAGGGAGGAGGCTACGACGACCGCGACGTTGTCTGCCGGCCTGATGTGTTCGGGAGCGGCATCGGAGCCCGCATAGGCAAACGTCAGGAAAATGCATTCGGGATGCTTTTTGCCGAGTGCGTCGGCAACTGCATTTACCCAGGTCAGAAGACGTCCGGCATATTGTCCCGGCTGTTCATCCAGTTTCTCGCATTCCGGGCACCTGCACCAGAGTGTGGTGTCTCCGTAGGTGATATAGAAAAACTTTTTATCGGGATTCAGCTCAACCCATTTTTCCGCACGTTCGATCGATATCTTTGTCACATCGGGATTGGAGAGGCACAGTGGAGTCCGGTGATCGGTGAAGGATTTTTTTTCAATCCGTTTTCCGTTTTTCAGCATGGAATAATATTCCGGGTGCGTGTCATAATACTTCCGTTGGGGAACCAGATAGCCCGCCGTATGGTCGATCCAGAGATCTGATTTTTTCCGGAACAGTTCGGGGTCGGCGCCGTTTCGCGGATCGCCAAGCATCAGACTGCCGAGCTGTCCCGTCAGCGGATTGCCGCCGTTCCGATAGGAAAATGCGGGTGCGTCGATGATTGTGCACTCTTTCAGTTCCCGCGGCGGAACCGGAGGCGGCAGGACTCCGGCTCCATTCCCCGTCGGGCGCAGCCCGAGCATTTCACCAAGCCGCCCGACACCGCAGAGCAGTCCCCACGGGCTTTCCGAAGCGATTCCGACTGCATCTTCCGTAATTTTCAGGACGAAGCCGTCGGAACCCGCCCGCGCCGTTTCCGCTTTGGAGACCAGCCCTTTGTCCAATGCGGCTTTGCCGAGATAAACGGCATTGCGCCGGAACGGTTCCGACGGCTTCAACAAGCGCAGATTCTTTCCCGTCGCCTTTTTCCAGTAAGTTTGGAGCCAGGTGGCGGACAGATCATGTTCACCGTCTCCGTGGACATCCTGGATTTTCTCCACGGAGAGCCCGAAAGCGGCTGCGGCAGATACCGAAATCAGAAAAGATAAGATTGTTTTCATCTGGATGGGTCCTGTCACCGCGTTTCGATTTTGCCGATGGAAACGGCGCCGGAGTCTTTCTGATTTTCATACGCGGCTGCAAGCCATTCCGGAGAGCGCGCCGTATTCGACAGCGTAAATTCATCTCCGAGCGCATCAGCTGACATCAGGGCAAGGATGCTTTTTTCCCGCAGTCCGGGGAAGTCTGCATTTTTGAAGAGTTCGCCGGGTTTCCCGTTGACGAAAAGCCGGAGCGTTTTGTTTCCTCCGTCGTAGACGACACTCAGATTCACCCAGCGGCTGTATGGGGTTTTATCTGCAAGATAACTGTAAGCACCGACGGATTTCGGTTTGTTGAAATTGACCTGCCAGCGTTTTGCCGGATGATAAAACAACTGAACCGGATAGTCATAGAAGAAGTGCCCGCCGTTTTTGCGCAGGTTGACCCAGCAGGAGAGCGTGAACGACTGCCCGGCAGGAAGGGCGGGCGCCTTTTCTCCCCGCAGATAACGGTATTCCAGCCGGGCTTTCCCGCCGGTGCTTTCTGCACCCGTCCCGATCAGGGCAGGGACGGTTTTGGCTCCGTCTTTCAGAGCCAGATTGAAATTTCCGAGACTGTCCGGCATTCCATCCGTTCCGTTCATATGCCATACCGCCAGATAACCGTTGCTCCATACCGCCCCGGGATCACTTTTCGACCGGGCGCCGGAATTATTGAAATAAAGATAGAACGGCGTCTCTTTCTTCTGCTGAATCGCTGGGAGCCGGACCCAGCAGATCAGCTCTTTTTTCGCCGCATCCATGGATTCGATTTCATGCGGAAGAACTGTTTTTCCGTCGGCGGATGTGAAAGCCAGGTCGCTTCCGTCCGGTTTGATTTTGGAAAAGAGTTCCTCTCCATTCAGGCGGACACATACCGGGAAGTTTTCAAGATTTCCCGTTGCCGCTTTTTCCGTCAGGCTCAGGCGCATCCTGTTTGCATAACCGTCTCCGAACCATTCCTGTGCTTCCGCCGCAATTCCGGCGGAAATCAATGCCGCGCATAAAGCAAGCATTCCGTTTTTCATTTTCAGCCTCCTGTTTTAATCAATATAATTTCTGGACATTCTTGATCCGATTGTGAAAATCAAACATTTCCTGACGGGTGTGGCTTCCCGCATGAAGATCAACCCAAAGCACATTGACGGCGTTGTTGTGGATATAACCGTATGCCGTTGCGGCATTCTCAGCGGTGAAATAGCTCGCGTAACCGTGACCTATGCCGACTGACCAGTCTCTGGCACAGTCCGCCCGGATGATGCGGAGGCTGGGGTGGTTGATCAGAGTGTAGCGGGTGAAAGAGTATTCCTTCGCAGCCGTAGTCTGAAGTTCCCAGCCGGATGTATAGGCTCTCATGGAAAGGTAGCAGCCGACGGCATACCAGCCGTCCCCGGCTTTATCGTTGGGCCTCAGTTTGGAGGGATAAGGGTAATCCTGCGGACACGCAAGGATTCCTTTTCTCTTTCTTTTATCGAGGTATGCCTTGCTGCTGTACCAGTCATTGCCTGTATCCAGCGCATAGCCTGCATAAGGATAGATCCTGGCGATGGAACCGGAACCGCATGGAATCCACTCCTTGTTGTCGTTTCCATAAGAGGCGAAAATAATTCCCTGCTGTTTCAGGCGGCTGATGCAATCCGCTTTCCTCGCGAGGTTTCGCGCCTTTCCCAGAGCCGGCAGAAGCATTCCGGCAAGAATGGCGATGATCGCAACAACAATGAGAAGCTCTATCAATGTGAAAAAATCCGGACACTTTACGCGATGCCTGCTGTCTGCCATACCTGAAACCCCTTTCCATGTATGAATGTTATTTTCAACCGTTCCAGGGAATCTTCCGGCAGGATGTCCCGGAGATCAGCCTGGGTTTCATGAACTCTTTGAGTAATGCGATCCTGCGCCCCGTGACAAGGTCGATCATGCCGCGCGCGGCGATTACGCCGTATTTTTTCAGATCCTGCGATATCTGAACCGGTGCATAAGGAAGAAATTCCTCATGGCTGGGACTGAATGTGATCAGGGAATAATCGTCCGGTATCTTTTTATTTTCGTCGCGGACGGCATTCTGGACTGCATTCAGGAAGATGCCGTCCGCACAGAAAATCGCGGTAAATGCTTTTCCGGAAGATATCTGTTTCCTGACTGCCTGGTAAACTTCAAACAGCTCAAGGGCGGTGATTTCCAGAGCCGGGTCCGGTGAAATCCCGTACCGTGCCAGTGCCTGGCAGTAGCCCTCATACCGTGCCTCATCGAAGTTTCTGGACTGTGCCCTTGCAACATATAAAATGTCATGGTGCCCATGTTTCAACAGATATTCTCCCGCCATTTTTCCGCCTCCGGCATCATCCGCGCCGACATAGTGAAGGGACTTTTCATGAAAAAGCGTCCCGCCGACCATTACAACGGGAATTTCCCTTTCCTTGAGCCCGTTGATGACTTCCAGCTGTTCTTTGTCGGGGCAGAACCAGATGAGCCCCGATATTTCCTGTGCGGCGATTTCGGATATGGCGAGAACCCCCTTGCTTTTGATGTTGAGCAGCAGAGTCTTGACGTTGTTCGCACTCAATTCGTTGATTGCGCTCTGGAGAATTCCCCAGACGTATGTCGCCAGCGAAACGGAAGAACTGCCGCCATAGAAAATGATTCCGACCGTGCAGCTGGCGGGCTGAAGTTTCTTCTTATGCCGTTTGAGGGCGGAGGCATTGATATAGGTCCCGTTTCCATGCCGGACTTCCAGAATTCCCTCTTCCACAAGGGAGGCGATCACCCTGCGGACGGTATCGCGGCTCACATCCAGTATTGTGCAGATCTGCCGTTCCGCCGGAAGTTTTTCCACTTCCGTTTCGGGATTTTCCGCAATCCGCATGATCCATTCGCGTGTTTTATTGTAGGCACTGGGGAGCCGCATAGTTTTTCCCTTTTATTCTGAATGTCTTGTTTATATCATACCTTATCATTCCTCTTTTGTCAAGAGGGGATACTGAAACTTTTTTGATTTTTTTTAGAAAAAAACAATTCTGCCGCATATCAGAACAGCTGCGGAGAAGCAGGAAAATCAATTCATTTTGAATCACGTCTGCTTTTTTGCGCTTTCATCTGCTCTCCTGATTTCGGATATTTTGCAGGATCGGCATTTTTTCTTGAAAAGTTTCTCTTTTTTTTGTTTTGCTTATTGACGATTGCGGGAAAATGCGTATAATAAAAGAAAAAGGTATGATATGGTATGATTTGAAAAAGGAGTGTTTCTCATGAAAATGCGTTGGCTGTTTGTGATTCTGGCTGTTTTTCACCTCTGGCACCTTTCCGGCGGAGTTTACAATCCTCCGGACGGCAGGCGGGTTTCCTGCCGGATACTGCCCGGTGAACAATGCGAAGTGCCGGCATGGAAGGAAAATGCAGAGTATCTGGTGCTTCATTTCTTCGCGGAGGAGGCGGGGATGCTGGAACTGAACCTGAATTCAGGCGAAGGAGCGTTCCACGAGAATATCCCATATTCTTCGGGGGAACAGTTCAAAATATTGCCGCTCAGGAATTTCCGGCGCACGGGGATGCCGTCCTGGGAAAAGCTGAAAACGGTCGGGGCTGTTCCCGGGAAAGGAAAGAAAATCTTCATGATCGGCAGTTTCTTTACCGGGGATCAGAGAATTCCGTTTCCCGGACTGCTTCTGATGTCGCGGATCAATGAGATTACACCCGTCGGGACGGCATATCCTCTGTACGGGATCATTTCATCCGATGTTTATCCGAAACGGCTTCTGCGCGAAAAAAACGCCCTGCAACGTCATTTGCATACATTGGCGGGCGTGACTCTGCCGCAGAAAGAAAATACGGAACACCGGTTCAATATGATTCTTCTGGGAAGAGAAGCCGCTTTGAGGCGGAATGCGCTTTCGGAAAAAGAGCTGGAAAAACAGGGGTTCAACGGTTTTGCGATTACAGTGAAAGATTCCAATCTGGCAATCGCCGGCGAATCCGTCCAGGGGACGGCTTATGGAATATACCGTTTTCTGGAGGCGCAGGGAATGAAATTTTTTGCTCCGGGTGTTCATTCCGCCGTTCCGCAGACGAACCTCCTGAATGCGGTTCACGTGGCGGACCGTCCGTTTTTCAACGGGAAACGGGCGCCCGGCAGATGGTGCATCTACGGCGACGAGAGCGGTTTCGCCCTTGCGGACCCGCGCAATGCGGGAATCGATGCGGTATTTCCCGGAGACCGGACACAATGGATCGACCATACCTCGGCGTTTCTGGTTCCGAAGAAATATTATTACGGCAAACATCCTGAATTTTATTGCCTGCGCGCGGACGGGACGCGGATGCCGGAAGATACGCCGGATGTCCGGGTCATGCTCTGCCAGAGCAATCCGGACGGGATTCGTGCCGCCGCAGAGCGTGCCTTGCGCTGGATCAGGAAAAATCCGCAGCATCTGCTGTATGTGATTCAGCAGGGCGATGACTCCGAGCGGTGCGTATGCGAAGGATGCGAGGCGAAGCGGAAACTCGGCTGGAATGAAACGGATCTGTTCCTGAACTGGGTGAACGGCATTGCGGAAAGGGTCGGCAGGGAATTCCCCCGCAAATATCTGCTTTCGTATGCCTATATCAGCAC
>DXVA01000149.1 GCA_019408975.1 Lentisphaeria bacterium
CCCTGACGGAGAACGACAGCCGCGAACTCGTGCTGCTTGTCCGGCATGGCGACTCCTACCGTCGGCAGGGCATCGTCATGAACGGCAGGAAATCTAAGACCATCGGTTTTCAGCCGGAAAGTTACAACACTTTGAGCATCAATAGAGATACCGGGGAATTGCGGTTGGGCATCCCCACCAGTCCCAAGTGGATGGAGGATGCCTACTGCAGGCAGCTCGGCAAGAGCCTCTTCAATGATTACGATGCCTTTTCCGCTCCGCGCATCAACGATCTGGACAAGATCAGGGAACTCGGTCGGAACATCCTCGTCTATCACGGGGCGGCGGAGGTGAAGAGCATCTCCCTGCTGTCGATCAAGGCGTTCCTCAGCGGCGACAGTGGCATGTGTGCAATCCTTGAGGCGGACAACGGGGATCTGTTCCGGGACATGGAACGGCATCATTTCAAGTTGTCGAGCATGGGTCGGATCATCCGGGCGAAGTTTCTGGTGAAAATCGGGCGGTCGGAGCGGACGATTATCCTTGACGCATCCAACCGGTCGGGATATGATTACGATGATTTCGGCATGGTGGTGGACGAGTGGCTGCGACAGGTCGGCGTCATCCACACTTTAATGCAGAATGACGAGGCCATTCATGTGGAACTCCTTGCTGACGAATGCAAGATCGCAGCCGCTGTTTGACTGGAAAGTCCTGCTTCCCGGCATCGACATCGGGCAGTTCAGGGCAAAGTATCTGAACCCGGCTCCGGGAGAGGCTTTGCGTCTGCTCTGCCCGGATGCCGCCGACTGTCCGGAGGAGTGCCACTACCGGAAAGTCCGTGAACTGAGTTCCGGACTGATGGCATGCTGTCCCCTGGACATCACCCGGCCCAGAATTCCGGTCACGCCGGAAGACATCGGTATTTTCCGTTTGAATTACGCCCGTGTCCACAAGGAGATAGCCGATGCCCTTGGCATCGAGTTTTCCAGTGTGGATCTGGACGACGCCTTTTTCTGGGAACTTGGCTGTCTGAAGACCGGAACGGGAAGCCGGATGCCGGTCTATATTTCCTATTATATAAATACAACGGTCTTCGAACACCGGCTGGAGAACCTGCTCAAGGAAGACCGGACTTTCATCCTTCTTGTCGGCAGACTTGCGGATGTCCCAAAGGCGATGCTCGCCGCGCTGCGGCAGAAGAAGTGTGTCTGCCTGGGGCTGGATGACTGCGTATCCATTGCCCCGGACGGCAGTTTTGCCGCGGACGGCGAAACAGTGAATCTGCTGAACGGCATACGCTCCGCCAGACAGCAGACGGCGCTGACGGAATACCAGTGCGCACCCGACACCAAGTGGGCGGATGTTCACATCCGAAAAAAGGACGGAGACAATGTTTCCATCTGGGTCAAGGGGGAGGCTCCGATCCAGATCAATTATATGCAGCTCGGCATGTGCAATCAGAAAAAAGGATGCCGCACCGAGGCGTTTACCGCATTGCTCGCTCTGCTGTCCATGCCGGGCAAGGTTCTTCCGCTCCCGGCCAGAGACACGCGCGAATATGATTTCTGGAAACACCGGAAATATGAAATCTGCGCCGCACTGAGAAAATTCTTCCCGAACATCAACGACGGTGACCCCATTGAATTCGTGAAAAACGAAGGCTATCAGGTGCGCTTCGTCAACCGGGACGATGCCAGCGGCTCTTCCAACTACCATCCCTCCCGAACCTGATCCAATCCCATAGCGGATTCCACGGCACTTTGTCAATCACGGCAGGGTGCTTTTTTTTGCCCTTTCCCCCAGATTTTCGGTGCAAAGTCCGGTGCAAAAACCACGGGTCCGGTGCATTGCACCGGGTTTTGCACCGGCTTTTCAGCCTTTTTTTGAGATTTTTTCGATAATTTAACTCTTTCATTATCAACAATAATGTGATTTTGCACCCGGTGCAATACCCATTTCTGCACCGGAGCCGGTGCAATTGCACCATTGGGGAGCGGAAGGCAAAAACGAAAAACAATGCCGGACGCTTCAGTCCTCCGCCTTCCGCTCTGGAGCGGCCGAGGAGGAGAGCAAAAAATGGCTCACATTATCACCGACGCGGAAGCGCAGACACTCACCCGAATCGCAAAATCACTCATCGGTCCTCTCGTCAGTCAGGGACTGATACAGAAACGAAACATGGATGATGCCGTTCAGGATTTGCTTCTGCTTGCAATTCGTGCGGCAGAGACCTTTTCCGATGAAGGAGCAGCGGATTTTGTCACGTATGCACACCATGTCATGCAGTTCGGCTGTTATCGTGTGGTCAGGAAAAACAATAGCGCATCGACAAAGATGATCTCCAACGCAGTCTCAATCGAGGAAATCAGCGAGCTGGAGGACACGGACGATGCCCCGGACTATGGGAAAATCGGGATGCAGGTCCGGATGCCGGAGGGCGTGACAACAGGGGAAAAAAAGCGGCAGGATCAAATTCTTCTCATCCGCGAAGTGATCGCCAGCCTTTCCCCCGAGTCGCAGAAAATCTGCCGACTCCTGAGTGCCGAATGCTCCGTCTCGGAAATTGCCAGAAGAACGGCTCTCACCCGGAAGATTGTCCGGCTCAGAATCGAGTCCATCAAAACCGCCTTGCTTGAGGCAGGAGTCGTCATCCGCGGGAAAAATAATTGAAAAATTTTTCAAAAAGAAGGGCCAATTTGACACCCTGCCTGGCAGTAACCCCGATAGAGAACAACGCATCCACAACAAGGGAACAGCACTCATGAACACCAACTTCATCACCCACGAACCGGCGGACGAATATCACGCCCGCAGTTGCAGCGGAGAATTCATGTCCAGCCATCTTCTGGCAGACTTCCGGGAATCCCCGGCTCTCTACCGCAGGAAAGTTTCCGGGGAAATTACGGAAAGCGAATCCTCCGCATTCGTCATGGGACGCGCGGCACACTGCCTGATTCTGGAGGGACGGAACGCCTTTGACCGCGAATATGTTGTGACCGACGGGCCGATCAATCCCCGGACCGGCGAATCCTACGGGCGCAACACCAAGGCGTTTGCGGAATGGGCGGCGACTCAGGAACGCGAAATCATTTCCGGAAAGGACTTCAGCTTTCTCCTGAAACTGCAGCGCGGCGTCTGGCTGCACCCGCTCGCGTCGGAACTGCTGGCGGACGGAATCGCGGAAGGTGTGGTTCGGGCTGAATATTGTTCCGTTCCCTGCCAGATCCGGATGGATTGGTTCAGCATGAAGTCCGGGCTTGTTGATCTGAAAACCTGCGACACTCTCCGCTGGTTCGAGTCAGACTGCCATCGCTATGGCTACATCCAGCAGCTCGCGTTTTACCGGGCGATTCTCCGGATTGTGACCGGCAAAAACTTCCCCGTCCACATCATTGCGGTGGAAAAGAATGAACCGTTTTCCGCCGGGGTCTGGAAACTGACGGATGAACTGCTGGATCTGGCGGAACTTTCCAACAAAAGCGCCCTGGAGCGTTTCCGGAGCTGCTGTATTTCCGGAGTTTGGCCGACCGGATATGAAGATCTCCGTATCATTGACACACTTTGAGTTCAAAAAATAATAGAAGGGAAAAGTCCAGATGATTGAGTTCAAAAGCATCGCTCCGTCCGCCCTCAGAACCTCGGAACCGTTCAAAACGCTGATGCCGTTTGACATGCGCGTGGTTGAACTTCTTGCCAAGTCCATGAAGAAAGATGGATTTGATTACTCTACCCCGATTGTTGTCTGGAAAGGACATAACAACACAGTAATTGATGGGCATTTGCGTCTTGCGGCGGCTCTGACAGCGGGAATCCCGCAGGTTTGGATCTATGAAAAGGAATTCGATTCCGAGAACGACGCAATTGAGTATGCGATTCATACCAATACCGCACGGGACTCACTTTCCGAACAGGAAATTGAAGATCAATACACCGTTCTTCAATATAAACGGCTTGCCGAAAGTACAAGTCGTCTCGGCAGAAAACTCCGGATTACCACAATGGAGGTGTCGCTGTGAATGCAAGTCAGGAACAACTCCCGCCCGAAATGCTTCTGACGCAGGCTCCGTTCAACAGCATTTTTCCAATCCAGACGCCGGTTCTCCAGCGTATTGTGGACAGAATGAAAAAAATCGGATTCGATCCTGCCCATCCGATTCTTGTCTGGAAGCGCGGCTCCGATGCAGTGGTCATTGACGGCCATACCAGACTTCAGGCGGCATTGTCTCTGGGGATTCGGGATATCCCGGTCATTTTTCGGGAGTTTGACAACCCGGGGGACGCCCTTGACTATGCGGTCAGCCAGCAGGTTGAACGGAGGAATATGACTCCGGCTGATATGCTCAGATATATTGAGGCCGCGGACAAACTTCTGGAACGCGGACGGAAAAAATTAGCGCCAAACGGCGCTAATTCCGAAGATCATCCTGTTCAGCACGGAAAAAGCGCGGCAAAACTGGCTGAAGTTCTCAATGTATCATTGCGGAAAGCCGAGAGGCTTCGCAAGGTTGCAAGGGAAGGTTCCGATGAAACCAAAAAAGCTCTTTGCAACGGCGATATTTCTGTCAACAAGGCTTACAACGACACGGTGATCCGCTCTGCTTCAAGAAAAAACACTGTGCAGGAGGAGAGCGCGATTTCTCCGGAGGAGCAGCTTCGACTCGCTATGAAATTCCGTATGAAGAACATTCCGGAAAACATCATTGCCGCATTGAAAAAAGAGATTAAAAACGAAAAGGAACAGTATCCCGATCTCCATTACTCGGAAAAACAGATCGCGCTCATGAAGGACGTGATTCTGAACAGTCTTGACACAATTTTGAATCAGCTCGCATAAGGAAAGGAGCCCAATCATGTATACGGTTACCACAGCAAAGGAATTCGACCACCTTGTTCTTACTCACTACAGCAGAATGTTTCAGTTGGACTGCACTCCGGATATTGCCAGACATATCCTGGAACTGTACAATGAGGGAAATCGCAATATCCGTCCCAAAAATGTGGAACGTCTCGCTCGTCTGATGCGAGGTGGTCACTGGAAGTGCAAACGCGGTACCATGCCGCTGAAATTCGATAAAAACGGACGGCTTTTCGGAGGACAGCATCGTTTGGAAGCTGTCATTGTTGCGGACATGACCGTTACGTTTTTCGTCATGCTTGATCTCGATGTGGATTTGCGGGATATCGAGGATGACGTTTCGCCCCATCAAAATCAGGATAACGATCCCAACCTGAAAAAAGACGTCACGGCAATTTGCCGCGCACTCACCGGGATCAAATTCGGAACGGATGAGGAGAGACGTTTCTATGCCTGCCACAAAGACGCCATTGATGCTGTCAGAGGAATGTTTTCCTCGCAGCCCGGAGTGAAGATCGCAGGCGTTCTGGCCGAATTCGTCAAAGCCTATGAAACGGTACCGATCGGAAAGCTGAAATATATCGCCCGTGTTCTCTGTTCCGGGCTTCCCGAGGGAAGAAAAGGAGATGCCGTTATTATCAAACTGCGTGATCTGCTGATCAAAAAGGATCCGCTGCCCTTTCTCAATGAAAAAGGCTCCATCGAATACTGGCCCAAGGTGCAGAGCATCATCAAAACAGTTGCGGATGATCGCGACCCCAGAAACCTGGTCGATCTGAAACAGCCTATTTATGCCCTTGAAGGCGATGTCCTTAAGATCATCTGCAACAACAATTGAAATCAGGAGGGAAACAGATTATGGGAATGCTTGACAACATTCAAACCGGGCGGGAAAACAAGCCGCCTCGAATCATGATTTACGGCAGCGAAGGCGTGGGGAAGTCGACGTTTGGAGCATCCGCGCCGGGAGCGATCTTCATCCACACCGAAGACGGTCTCGGCGAAATCGACTGCCGGAAATTCCCGCTTGCACATTCGCTTTCCGAGGTGATCGCAGAACTGACCGCGCTCCGGGACGAAGCTCACGAGTTCCAGTCCGTCGTTGTGGATTCCGTTGACTGGCTCGAGCGCCTCATCTTCGATGAGGTCTGCCGCGAATTCGGTGTCCGTTCCATCGAAAAAGCCGACGGCGGTTACGGCAGGGGATATACCCATGCGCTGACTCACTGGCGAAAGGTCATCAGCCTGCTTCAGGAACTGCGTGACAAGCGCGGAATGATGGTCATTCTGGTCGCCCATGCGAAGGTCGAACGGTTCGAAGATCCGGAAAACGCCGCCTACGATCGCTACACACCGCGTCTCCACAAGCACGCTGCGAGCCTGATCGCGGAATGGGTCGACGCCGTTCTGTTCGCGAACAAGAAGTTCCGGGTGACAAAGGAGAACGCCGGATTCAACGGAGAACGCGCGATCGCCGCTCCCATAGGCGCGGATGGCGGGGAACGCATCATCCGCACGGTGGGAAGCCCCGCCTGCATCGCGAAGAACCGTTACGGTCTGCCGTCGGAAATTCCGCTCTCGTGGCAGGCATTCATTGAGGCATACACAAAAATCGAGGAGAACCATCATGAGTAAGTGCGGAGCCATCTGCGAGGTCTTCAGCCGCGTCTGCGGGTATTTTCGGCCCGTGACGAACTGGAATAAGGGCAAGCAGGAGGAATTCAAGGAAAGAAAGGTTTTCGAGGTGAAGAAATATGCACGAAAAAATCCGGACGGCAAATCGCCCGCTGGTGTGTGACGTCTGCGGCGGAATGATCCAGGTCGGGGAACCGTTCCGTGCTGTGCGGGATGAGTATTCGCCTGTTGAGTATCACGAACACATCCAGTGTCCCGGCAGTCCGGCAGTCGCGGTAAGCAAACCGCCCCCGGAACCGCCGAAAATCACAGCATTCAATCACCACTGCCATTGCATGGCATAACATGGGAGAAAACACAAATGTCCACAATCAATTTCAACGCGAACGAAGTCGAACCATCGACCGGTTATGATCCGATTCCGGCCGGTAAATACCAGGCAGTCATCACCGAATCGGAAATGAAACCCACCAAGACGGGAAACGGGCAGTATCTCCAGCTGGAATTCGAGATCATTGAGGGTGAATACAAGAACAGGAAAGTCTGGGCACGCCTGAATCTGGAAAATGCGAACGCGGACGCGGTCCGGATCGCCCGGGCGGATCTCTCCGCCATCTGCCGCGCGGTGAATGTGCTTCAGCCGCGTGATTCGGTGGAACTGCACAATCTTCCGCTCACAATCACCGTGCGCTGCAAAAAGAATCAGGATGACGAGATCGTCAACGAGATCAAGGGCTACGGTCCGCGAACGTCTCTTTCCGGCGTTGCCGCGGCCAAGCCCGCGACGCCGCCTCCGCAGAGCGGTGCGAACTCCGCGCCCCCATGGGCAAGGAAATAACCCATGACACGGCTGTTTGCTCCGGTTTTCTGGCTGACGACAACGATTGTTCTGGCGAGACTGACCGCGCATCTCGCGCCATATCTCGTCGGAACGGACACTCTTGCGGAGCAAGTCAACGGAACCTTGCCCGCAGGAATGCTCTATCAGGTCGGACTCGAATCACTCAACACCATTTTCAATCTGGCCGTCTGGTTCTGTATCGGATGGCTGATCGTGCGAATTTTCAAATTGGCAAAGGAAAAACAACATGCGTAATTTCAATTTTATCCTTCTTCTCGTCGCACTCTTTACTGTGGTTGGACTCACCGGCTGCGGACCGTATCCGACTGAACAGGCGGTTGAGGTCAAAAACAACGAAACCGCCTTTGTGGTTCCGCTGGAAGGCGACTCCAAATCGAAACAGGCACAGTTCATGAGCATCGAATATCTCGAAAAGGCGAAAGTTGCAACCAAGCGTATCGTGATCCCGCTGCGGAAACGATCGCTCGGCAGAGCATGGTTCGATTATGAGTGGATTCCGCTTGCCCGCGTAATCGTCGTCGATCGTTCTCCGGTAACACGGGAGTGGCTGGACAAAGAGGGTATAAAAGTTGAATCTCTGGACTCCGTCGGCTTTACGGTCGGAGTAAACTGCACCAGTATGATCCGGGAAGAGGATGCGGCAAAGTTCCTCTATTATTACCCCGGAAATTCGCTGGCTGACGTGATGAACAAAAACGTCAAGGGTTTTATCCAGAACGTCCTCGCCCGCGAGTTTGGAAGCCGAGATCTCTCGGTCTGTCAGAAAGAAAAGAAAAACATCGTTCTTGATCTGGCAAAAGAACTGGAAACGCATTTTGCACAGTATGGTATCACCATCAGCAATGTCGGAATTGCGGACGGCATGAGTTACGACAATGCCGAGGTGCAGAAAACCATTGATGCCGTGTTTGTGAATGAAACCCGGGTCAAACAGGCGGAACAGGAACGCGAAGCACAAAAAATTATCAATGAAAAAGAGTTGAGTATCGCTCAGAATGAACGTTTGAAGGCGGAAGAATTTGCGAAAGCCGCAGAAGCTCAGACAAAAATGGTGGAGCTCAAGATCCGGCAGATGGAAGCGGAAGCTCGTCTGGAATCCGCGAAACGCTGGGACGGCAAAACTCCCTCCGGCGTTGTTCCTTCCAACAGCCCGTTTCTGTTCCAGTTCGGGAACAAATGACAAAGGTTATCTGTTATGAACACTTCTCTCTTTTTCTCGCAAGGTAGAAAGTTTCAATGCGGAATTCTTTCGCTCCGTTTTCTTTGCTTTTTCTTTGGCTTCAGCTCGCTCCTCATCCTCACGCTGCTCTTTACGAATACGGCGGTGCGTGTAAACGGAACAAATCAAGCCGACAAGAGTTCCAGACTCTTTTACCGCCTGAACCACAAGCAAAGTACAGATGATGCCAACGGTAAATCCGCCGACAAAAGAGTCGGGGATATAACAGGAGAGTCGTTCAAACAAATAATCAAACACGACTGGGAACCCCTTTTTAATTTGATGTTGGTTGTCTGCACTTTCCTCGCTGCAACGACATTTTCAATATATCGCTTGAAAATGGAATTTCAACTTGATAAGGAAAGCAGGCAAAACAAATGATATTGGAACTGGAACTGCCGTGGCCGCCCAGCGTGAATCATTACTACCGGCATGTCGGGCCGAGAGTGCTGATCAGCCGTGACGGGCGGAAATACCGTGAATTAGTGACCACGCTCGTGAACCGGAACGGCTTTCGTCCATTTCAGGGCAGAATTTCGCTGCGTGCGGAATTCTATCCTCCGGATCGGCGTCGCCGGGATTTGGACAACGTTGGCGGAAAAGTCCTGCTGGATACTTTGCAAGCCGCAGGGCTTTTCAAAGATGACAGTCAGATCAAACGAATCCTGCTTGAAATGCATGAACCGATAGAAGGCGGCATGTGTTTCATAAAACTGGAAGACATGGATGGGATAGAATGAAAGAACGACGACAGAACGGCGGACGACGCAGGCAAATCGTCCAGGAATTCGTGAAAAACATTACCGACGATACCCCGCGACTGGTCTGTTTCCTCTATATGAACGGTTACAAGGACGGCGCGATCCGGAGAATCCTGAAGATTGACAGACAACGTCTCCAGCAAATCAAGACACAGCTTGCCTTTGACCTGATCAAGGCGGGAATACGGAATTCAGAATAGATCGCTGTGTGAACCAGTTCGCAAAAGAGTAAGAACCAAGACCGTGTCATCATAGTCATAGATCAGGAGCCAGTCCGGACGGATATGACACTCATGGAGTCCGGAATAATCCCCAATTAAAATATGATCTTGATATTCCGGAGGCAATGTTTTCCCTGTGGCAAGCATTCGGATGACATTGTCCAACAGCTCCATGTTTTCGCCCCGCTTCATCATTAGTTTATACTGTTTTTTGAAGCGGGAAGACCACTTGACTGCATAATTCATGACTTCAGCTCCCGAAGAGCCTCGTCAACATCGGCATATCCTTTGATTTTGGGATCGCGGGCAATACTTCGAGCCTCACGAAGAACGGAGAACATTTCATTATTGGGAATGTTTTCAGTAATATTGAACGGAATACCGCGAACGCGCAGAGACTGCTTGACAAAGATATTGAACGCAGTCGAAATGCTCATGCCGAGGTTTCCAAACAGCTCTTCTGCCTGCTGCTTTGTTTCTGTATCCATGCGAATGCTCAAATTGGTGGTAGCCATATTCGCCTCCTCCGGGTTTTACTTGATACAATGTAATTCATTTTACTTAAAATGCAAGCAAAAAACAGTGCATTTTATGTAAAAACCGGAATTATAAATTTAAGAAAGGGATTTTTATGCAATTACGGCCTTATCAGCAGGCTGCGGTTGACGCCGTATATGAACACCTCCGCAGCAAAGAAACAAACCCGTGCGT
>DXVA01000015.1 GCA_019408975.1 Lentisphaeria bacterium
TTCGCCTGCGGCGACCAGCTTATTCAGCCGGACTGAAGCAGGACTGAAAGCCCTGCACGCAGAAAAAATTACGCGAGCGAAAAATCTTCTGCTGCCTCAATTTTCTTTGAAAATCCGATGCTTTTATTTCAGTTTGCTCAAATCAATTCCGGTTTGTTCCCAGAAAAGGGTGTCTTCCACCGGCTTGTTGTCGATTTCCCAGAAATGGTTCATGACATCTTCCTTGCGTTCTCCTTTGGCGGTTTCATCCGCAAGATATTGTTTCAGAACTGCCGGGCCAATCGTTTTTTCCGTTGCGAATTCCTTGACGCCGTTCAGCAGTGCTGCAAGGAATGTATCCGAAGCCGGGCTGGAGAACTGTCCGCCGGAGACTATCGTGCAGACGATCAGAGTGCCTTTGCCGACTTTCACAGAGAACAGATGGGAGAAGTTCCGCAGAGTGTCTTCGGGGATGAAGTCCTTGATGCCGTGGATCAACCCTTTCATGCGGTCGCGTACGGGTTTGTCGATGCCGAAAATGAACTCCTCGGTTTTTACCGGGAAATCATCAAGGCAGATTTTGTATTTGCCTTCCAGAAGCGCCTGCATGTTGAGGTCGAAGTAACGCCCGGATGCCAGTTCCCTGCGGAGATACTCCGAATTGATGACTCCGCCGAGATTGCTTCCACGGTCCCAGATGCAGGGTTTGAAACGTTCCAGCGCCCCCGGCCAGTAATACCGGTTGCCCGGATTGTCGCGATGATAGAACAGAATTACGTTTTTGCCGTCTTCCAGATGCTTGAACACCCGGTCAGTCAGGGTATCGGTCAGCACAAGAGAAGCGTCCTTTTCCCCATGATGCGCCTTGATCCGTTCTTCCAATTCATGATCGTTGAGTTCCATTTCCGGCAGGACGCGGATCTGTGTCTGCGGATAAAGCCAGAAATTCCAGGCATTTTTCAGAGTCTGCCCCGGAGCGGTGAATTCGGCTGCAAGCTCCATCTTTTCAGCTTTGCCGGAGTTCGGGAAACGGAGCTGGACGTCCGCCAGTTTCTGAAGCCCGCCTGCGAGCGCAATATTTTTTCCGGTCCAGACCTCTTTGCCGTTTACACAGACTTTCAGGTCGCCCCTGATATACGGCTGCGGCAGAAAATTGGAGATGCTCAGTGCGACATTAACGGGGGTGTCATGGTAAAACACTTCGTTTTCAAACCGCGCCAGCAATACTGCGTCGCCGTTAATGGAACGCATCCATCCGGCATCAATATATTTGTCGTCATCGAAACAGTCGACAATGCCGTTTTTGTTTTCATATTTCAGTGTATCGGCAAATTGAAGCATCTCAAATCCGCAGAGACGGGAATGGCGGAGCTGTTCCAGGTACGTCTTGATCGCCAGCTTCTTGAATAGTTCGGAACCTTTGATGTAATCCGGCATTTTCGCTTCGAGCCCCTTGCGGCGGATCAGCTCGGGAAGCGCCGTCATATAGCGTGGTTTCCTGATGCCGTTTGCCTTGAGGCAGTCTTCCCCGACCCTGGCGCAGAAGTCGTCAAATTTTCTGTTCAACGCTTCATAATCGGGGATTTCGATATAGTGAATCGCCTCATGCGCGATGACGGGTTTCAGCGGAATCGCCTCCCGGCGGATATGTGCCTTGACTGCGGCGTTTTCGACGTCGCTTTCGAGCGGTTCGTCATAAGTGGAACCGTTGATGCGCCAGCAGTTGTCCGTTTCAAACATGTCGGCGTGGTGCTTGAAGGGGAAATAGTAGGCGATATGCTGGGAATAAATGTCCGCGGTCGGACGGTCATACTCGCCCCAGCCGGAATTATCCATGATGAGCTTTGCGGGGGCAAGTTCCTTGCCGAGCGCGTAAAGAGCATGCACCTCTGGCTGGTGCCCCGATTTATGCATTTCATTGCCGATGCAGAAAATCGCCACAGACGGGTGATTGCGGTAACGGAGGATGGTCTCTTTCCAGCTTGCATTGTCCATGGAAAGTCCTTTTTTGTCGCCTTTTGCATCGTATTCATAGGCGAACCCGATTTCCATATGGATGAAGAGCCCCTCCTCATCCGCCGCTTCGACGAATTCCTGTGTCGGTATCGTGCTGTGGAAGCGGACCAGATTGAATCCATATTTTTTTGCCTGACGGATATTTTTGACGGCGGCGTCTTTGAGAGTTCCGCCTGTCATGTTGGGATGTTCATGGGCGACAATGCCGCGGATATAGCCGCGAAGGTAACAGCGTTCTCCGTTCAGCAGGACATCGGTGTTGGAAAAGGTCTTGAGCTCGCAGAATCCGAACCGTTCTGTGACGGAACCGGCTTTCAACTGATAGAGCACCGGTGTGTCGGGCGACCATTTTTCAAGGGAGGAGGCTTCAAAAGTGATATGATACCTGCCATCTTTCCGGGTGCAGTCAAGCTGACGGCAATCGGTGTCGGCACCCGTCAAAGTGACGATTTTCGGTTCCGTCAGTTTTTCGTCACTTTCCAGAATGACGAGACCGGACTCAACTTTACAGCGGATGTAGACAGACATGAGATTCTCCTTCTATTTCGGTTCTGGCAACAGATACGAAATTACAATGTAGCATCCATGCAGGGTGCTGCAATCCGCCGCGGAACGCTTTTTTTCAGAATCTTTTCCTCTTGTTCTGAAAACTTGTCTTCTTTTCTCCTGAAAATGACGGAACTTGTCTGTAATATCGGAATATTCCGGAAAACTGCAAGGCTTCCGCAGCGGAAATCATTACCTGTGCAGGTTTTCCAGCTGATGCGGCATAAGATAAGACCAGTAAGCCTGAAGAAGTTCCATTCCGAACTTCGAGTCCGGGTGCGGTACCCTGCCGGCGGAAAGTTCCGCGTCGAAACTGCGGAGTTGAGCGTAAATGGCGGAAACCTTGACGGATGCCGAGGCGGGGATCACAACGGCGCTTTCAGGAGAATCAGAGAGAACGGCCCGGCAGATTCTGCGGCAGAGTTCTCCGACGTGGATCAGCTCCACAGTGTCGGCGGAAACCCTTTCCGGTTCTTTTCCCGCGGCACACAGAAAGCAGAGAGTCGAGACAAAGGAATTCCAGAAAGGGCGTCCATAGGCGCCGAAACAATTCGGCATAAGGAGAGTTGTGACTGCATAACCATATTTTGCACCGCTGTTTTCCAGCAGGCGCCTGCCGTCACGTTTTGATGCATGGTAGAGCGTATCTTTTGCCTCGTGCGTGGTGGAGCCGAAATAAATATGCGGTTTATTCGGGGAGTGTCCCGCCGCGTCCGCGAGACAGGCGGTCAGCCGCATATTTGTGTCATACATTGCCTGCGGGTCCTGCGAACGGCTGACTGCGGCAAGATGAACAACGGCGTCGCACTGCGACACAAATCCGCGCATGGCGTTCCGGTTCTCAAAGAAATCCCGCTGGAACGGAATATGCTCCGCGTCCGTGAGGCGCAGTGTTTGCCGCAGGACCGTTCCGATGAATCCGCTTTCCCCGGTAATTCCGATTTTCTTCATCTGTTCTCCCTTTTTGAGTTGAGAAATTTTTTCAGCCCGTCGAACCCTCTTTTGTCGGCAATGTCCTTAATCATCCGGAAGCCCTGTCCATAGACGGGATCGGTGTTCGCTTCGATGCGTTTGTTCAGATAATCCCGTTTGTGAAGTTTGTTGTACAGCCAGCCGACATACTCGGCAAACCCTTCTTTGACCGCCATATCGCGGATTCCGGGGAAATGCGTCACAAGCCAGTCGTGTCCGAGTTCATGCGCCATGACATATTCCATGCGTTCCCTCGGGAGCCCGCTCAGGACGTAGATATTGAACAGTTCCGAAGTTTTTTCCTCTTTTTCGGAAACTTTGCGTCCCAGCAGATCGCGCGTTACCACCTTTTCCAGCTCGGCAAGGTATTCAAAGAGCCCCTGTTCCGTCACGATATCGGACTGGCTGCGGGATTTCCGGTGAAGCGTTTCCTGGTCGATCAGATAAAACTGAATGGGGTGGTTCGTGCCGAGTCCCAGTTTGTATTTCAGGTCGTTTCTTACGGATTGGAAATATTTTCTGGCAGTATTCTCATTATAAACCGCTGTCTTGGAACAGGATGGACAGACCACGCGCCCGTCGTGAAGCTTTTTCCCGTCGGTTGGAATCTGGCACGAGAAACAGCGCGGTTTTTTGAGACAGTCCGGGCAGGCGAAGAAAGAGTTGTCGGCAGCGAGCGCTCCGGCGGCGGAACGTTTCCCGCAGACCGTGCATTCCGGCAGTGTGGATTCATAACACTTCTGAGAACAGAAGATTTTGTCATTGGAAGTCAGATAACTGCCCTTGATCCGTTTGGAGCAGACCGAACATTTCGGGAGGGACTGTTCCAGGCTTTTATCCGCGCAGGCCCGTGAACAATAATTTTTATTTTTGATCCGGTAATAACTTTTCCCTGCACCGATTGCATTTTTGCACCAGTCGCATTTCAGGCTGTCCGAAGCGAACAGCGAGAACGGGAGAATGACCAGAAAAGAAAGAAGGTGAAAGCTCCTTCCGGAAAAAAATATGGATTTTCTTTGCCTCATAAACATTACTCCGTATTGAATTACCGCAGAAACGGGCTACTGTAAAGTACTGTAAAGTCAAAAGGACAGGAATGCAAGGGGTTTTGTTCCTGCCGGCGGTATTGTTCCGGGGTTTTTATAAAAGATGAGTAAAACGGTCAGCGGCAGTTTTGAAATTAAGAATTCATGCGGTCTTCATGCCAGGCCCGCATCTCTTTTCGTGCAGGAGGCGTCCGGCTATGACGCCGACATCTCCGTGCAGAATGAGACGACGGGGGATAAAGTTGACGGCAAAAGCCTGATGGGGCTTCTGATGCTTGCGGCGCCTCGCGGAACGAAACTGAAGATTGTGGCGAGCGGGGCGGACGCCGACCGGGCGCTGCACGCTCTCGGCGGGCTCATCATGAAAGGATTCGATGAAGAGTAGTGACGGCAGGGCGGGGTTGCCCGATAAAAAAATAAAGCGGGAAGTCCTTTACCACGGGATTCCTGCATCTCCGGGAATCGCAATCGGGACGGTTATGCTGATTGCGGAATCCCACCGTACGCTGTTCAAGGACATTAAAATCACCGGTATTGCGCCGGAACAGGTCGATTCCGAAATTGCACTGTTCCGTCAGGCGATTGACAAGACAAGAGATGAGATCAAGGAGCTCCGGACACGTGTGCAGACCTCCCTTGAGTCCCATGAAGCCAATATCTTCGATGCGCATTTCCTGATCGTCGATGATAAAATGCTGATGAACGAAGTCTGCTCCTCGATTTCCAAAAAACTAATCCATGCCGATGCTGCGTTTTCCCAGACCATGCAGAAATATATTGCGGCGATTTCCGCGGTGCCGGACCCTTATCTGCGCGAACGCGCCGCCGATGTTCAGGATGTCGCAGCGCGCATTCTCTCGAATCTTTACGGTCTGGAACGCCCGAAACTTGACCATCTGCCGGGGCCGCGTATCATCATCGCAAAGGATCTGACTCCTTCCGACACGGCGCTGCTCGACCGCACGAATGTGCTTGCTTTCGCCACGGAGTCGGGAAGTAAAACCTCTCACAGCGCGATTCTGGCACGTTCCATGAGAATTCCCGCAATCGTCGGCATGAACCACTTCGTCGAACGGGTGGAAGACGGCGACCGGATGATCATCGACGGTTTTCTCGGAATTGCGATCCTGAACCCGGAAAAGCAGACGATTGAACTTTATGAGCAGAAAGAGAGCCGCAAGGCAAAACTTTACAACGAGCTTCTGCGTGAAACCCAGCTGAAATCGGAGACCGTCGACGGATACCGCATTCATCTTGCCGCCAACGTGGAAAATGCCGATTCTCTGGAGGACATCAAAAAATACGGTGCGTCGGGCATCGGGCTGTTCCGGACGGAATATCTTTACATCAACCGTCCGACACTTCCCACGGAGGAGGAGCAGTTTGAGATCTACAAAAAGGTCGCCACGGCAATGGACGGCCAGGCGGCGATCATCCGGACTCTGGACCTCGGCGGGGACAAGCTCAGCGAGGCGCTCGGCGCGTATCACGAACAGAATCCGTTTCTGGGACTGCGTGCGATCCGGCTGTGTCTGGAAAAACCGGAGATTCTGAAAGTCCAGATGCGTGCGATTCTCCGCGCCGGAGTTTTCGGAAAGATCCGCATGATGTTCCCGATGGTCTCGTGCATGGATGAGCTGAATAAACTTTTGAAGCTTCTGGATGAGGTCCGTTCCGACCTGAAAAATTCCAATATGAAGTTTGACGGCTCCATGGATATCGGGGTCATGATCGAAATCCCGTCCGCGGCGCTGATTGCGGATAAACTGGCGAAGAAGGTGGATTTCTTCAGTATCGGAACCAACGACCTTGTGCAGTATACGCTTGCGGTTGACCGGAACAATGAGAAAGTTGCGCATCTGTATACCCCGACCAATCCGGCGGTTCTGGAACTGATCGGGCGGACTGTCGATGCGGCGGAACGCAACGGCATCTGGGTAGGCGTCTGCGGCGAAGTCGCGGGAGACCCGCGTTATATTCCGATTCTGATCGGGCTCGGCGTCAAGGAGTTGAGCATGTCTCCCCTGTCAATCGGGCACATCCGCCGTTTGATCCGCAATATTTCCATGTACGATGCGGAGCGGATCGCGGAAAAAGCCCTTGCCGCGGAGACCGCCGAGGAAGCGCTTGCCTATTCGATGGAATACCTGGAGAAGAAAGTTCCTGAAATTCTCCAGCAGCATGAACTGTAACAGCGGAACGAGGTTCCGGTGATCGAAATTTTATTCCGCTGTATTGTCCGGATGCCTGCCAAGCGCCCCTTTTCTCTCAATAAGTGAGGATGGCGAAGTTTGCGATCTTGTATTTCGAATGCAGTTCCCCGCGGCTGTTTGCTCCCGCATGACCGTCAAGAAAGGCGACATTGCAGAGTTTTGCATGGACTCCCGCCGGTTTTGCATTGTTTGTATTCCTGCAATCCCAGAAATACCAGGGGAAAGGGGCTGCGCTGGCGGTTCCGTTGGCGGAATCCATGAAATACGGAAAATTTGAGGGGCGTGAATAAGCCGGTTGACTGGTTTTGAATGCTTTGTCAGGATAAACTGTTGTCCTGCCTGTACTGTCATAGGCATATTGCGCAATGCCGTAAGTATACATGCTGTTGACCAGTCCATTTTGCAGAATCAATCGAGTGCCCGATTGCTCTTTGACGGTCGGACATGTCATGTACCTTGCGACATGGAATTCTCCCACTGCGAGATATTTTCCCGGAATATAGCCATGTCTGTATAGCAGAGTGCCGTAAGCCTGGTAATTTGCATTTCCGGCAGGGGAGTAAATCGCTCCGGCAAGCGGACCGAATGCCCAGCTGTCATTGTCATTGATGTAAAACTGGGCGATCTGCCCTGCCTGTTTCAGGTTATTCAGGCACGCAATGGATTTTGCCTTGGTGCGTGCCGCGTTGAGCGCCGGAAGCAGCATGGCTGCCAGGATCGCGATGATCGCAACCACGATGAGGAGCTCTATGAGGGTGAAAATTCTTATTTTCACCCTCGAAGTAAGAACAGAGGAACATGGAACTCTGAAGTAAGAAGGAACGGGGAAACATTTGAACAATCGAACAATTGAACAATTCAGCAATTGAATGAAGAAAGAAGAAGTGAGGTCAGGGGACTGGCAACGTCCTGCCCTGTCCTGCTGCCGGAATGAAACATCCCTGTTACAAATTTTCTTCATAGAAAATTTCGTCATGGTGAAAAACCGGTTCATTATTTCATCTCCTTGTCATAACTTAAAAGATCGCTGTCAATATTTTCTGCCCGGAAAAGCCATTTCCCGTTTTTCAATACGGTTTTTCCATATACGGATTGCAGCTGTTCCGGAGCTCCGACTGTGATTTCCGCTTCGGCTGTTCCGGGGCCCAATGCCACGACTGCCACTCGACGGCTGCCGTTACCATCGGAGAACTCCCACGCGCGGATGTCTCCCTTTATCGTTTTGACCGGCAGTTTCTTCGCCTGCTTTCCTGACAACAGAAAAGGTTCGAGTTTCCGCAGCATACCGATGCCATGCCGGATGGTTTTCAGGTTCTCCTCCGTATTGCCGTCAAGTTTTGGATCGGGTTTACACAGCGGTGTATAGGTATAGAACACATAGCCGCGAGGTTCATAGCCTGCCGCCAGCAGGATCATCGAACGGAATTCGTTTGCAGACGGAAAACGGAAAGTTTCCGCCTGTGCCGTTGCAGGAAAATAACGGCGGAAGTTGAACATCTGCGGGACAATCCAGAATGGAAGACCGGCTTCCGCAGTTTTCTGCAAATGAGTTTCCATGGACTTGATCGAATGATTGTTTTTGATTGGATAGGGATCGGAGCCGATGATATCCGCCGCGGGACCATAGGGTTTCATAGACTCGGTGGTATAACCGACCGCTCCTAGAATCCACACCGGATGTTCCGGGTCAAGACGGTTCAGCATATTGCGGCGTTCCGTCATTTCCGGGATCATCTGGTTCGGCAGTTCGTCGCAGGTGTAATACCCCAGCAGGGCGGGACGGTTGCGGAAGGTTCGCGCCGTTTTTTCTGCGATCGCGGCAGGAGTTGGTTCCCCGTAAAGGGAAGTGATTGACCATTTGCCCGCGTTCCGGTAAAGATCTTTCAGGGAAAAGATGAGCTTCATATGATTCTTTTCACAATAATCGAACACTTCCCCGATCCGTTCCCAGCCTGCTTTCTTTTTGCTGAATCCCATGGAGAGGCTGTTGTAGGGGAGAATGGTGTTGAATCCTGCGTTCCGGATTTTGTCCAGCTCCCAGGTGAACTGGGCGTTGCAGTAAATTCCGATCGGCAGAAAACGCCTGCCGTTGACTACGGCATATCCCTGTTCGTCGATCCGGCAGGATGCCGCGGGCTGTGGCGCCGGGAGTTTTCTGACGGTTAACGGAATAGCGTTTTCTTCCAGTATCAGTTTCCGGGCGGTATCCACCACGGAGATTTTCAATTCTCCGCCGCCTTCGAGTTTGCCCGGCAACTGCAGCGATGCCTTTCCGTCTCTGATCGGTGCGGACATCCGGTGTCCGTTGAATTCACCGCAGACCGCCAGCTTTCCGGGCTTGGCGGCATTCATAATGGATTTGCCGTCCCTGCTGAATGCCAGCCGGAGCGTTTTACCGGGAGCGATGATCGACATGGGGGCGTTCAGCGGGTAGACGGTCCATTTCATGTCCGCCGGAGTGACGATCAGATCGTCATAATAAACTTTGCCGGTACATCCTTTGCCCAGATACAGGGTTATTCCAGTTTTTTCCGCATTTTCAGGGATTTTCAGATGATTCACCTCGATCCGGGTCCAGTCCGTTGTGCCGCGAAGCCCGTTGGGATACGCTCCTCCGCGAATCCATTTCCCGTTTTTGTCGGAGAACTCCACTGCGAAAGTGCCTCCGCGACGGTCGCCGCCTTTCACATCTTCACTGCGGATCATGATGCTGAAATTGTAAATTCGTCCCGGCTTCAACCGCAGAGACTGGCTGGATAACTGGTACTCCTCCGGATTGCTGCGTTCCAGAAGAAGCCCTCCTGACGCCACTGTCCCGAATCCGCGCTCCACCTTGGCTTTTCCTTTCAATTTCCAGCCCTTGGCGCCTTCTTCAAAGGACGGATTGATCACTGGCGGAACCGGTGTCTTTTCCGTTTCCGATTTTTCATATTGGCTCAGGTCAATTCCCGCGGCGAACAGTGTGATCATCCACATTGCCGACATACAAAATAATTTACTCATAAAAACTCCTTTCACTTGAATTCTGTTCCATTATGTATGATTTCATTTCGCTTCCGGCAGCTCCTGCATGAATCTCGGAAAATACGGCACTTTGCGATGAATCATTTCTGCGGGTTTTGTTTTCATGACTTCCCGCAGGACTTCATAGACTGTCTGCCAGTATTCCTCTTCCCTGATTTTTTCCAATGGGATGAAGTGCCCCTCCTGCTGCCAGTGAGACAGATAAGAGACCAGTTTGACTTTTCTGTGCAGTCCCATTTTCTTCAGTTCCTGATAAGTGCCTTCCGCCTCGGCGTGCCAGCAAAGCAATATTTCCGGCGGAGTGTCCGCGCACAGATAGCGGGTGTGCTGTTCCCACGCATTCAGGGAATGCCCCGGCATGACGTTTTCACGGTATTCCGGAAAAGCAATATCGTATTTCCGGCGGATTTGTTCCCAGTTCTTATCCGCATACTCCTGGTATCCCTCAAGCGGCGCTTTGAACTGCAACGCAATCCGGCGGTATCCTTTTTCAACGATCTTCCCGATGACAAAATCAATGGAGGAAAAAGTATCATATTCCACGACGTGTACCGGCAGATTCCCCGCATGATGCCGCGCTACTCCCGCAATTCCCGCACGGTGAACGGTCCGGGCGAGTTCCGCAGTCAGGGTTCCATACCCGAAGACCAACCCGTCGATCGGCTGTTTCTCCCAGAAATCCATATCCTGCCGCAGCCGCTTGTTGCGCCCGTCCAGAAACAGCATATTGTAACTGTCCCGTGCCAGACATCGGTGAATCAACTGGAAAAAATCGTGGGTGACATCGGTCATTTCCGCACTGCCGGAGCATAAGAAACCCCAGGCATAATACCGTTCCCGCACTGCTGATGCATGGTTGATGGCGGAACCGCGGGGACCGGGAGAGACCAGTCCGCTCAGGATCAAAGGTTTGACCGCTTTGCTGATCGTTTGCAGTGAGACCTGATATTCCTTCATCAGCGCCCGCAGCGGCGGCAGTTTTTCACGGTAATATCCTCCCGTGATCCGCTGCTCCAGTTCCGCCGTTATTTTAGTGTGTTTTGTTTCGATCAACATCCAGTTGCGCATCCGTTTTTTACATAGTTGCTTCTTGCAATACAGTGTTCTATAGTCTGTTCTATATTAAATTATACAACAAACTGAGAAAACCGCAAGTATAGAACACTGAAAAAAAGCATTTTTTTATTTATGGTAAAAAGGAGCGTTACACATCTGCGGGATGGATAATACGGTCGGCAACGGCTTTCAATGCTTCTTCTTTTGTTGAGACGATCCCGTCGAGCTGGAGATCTGCGGCATACTTCAGCAGGAATCCGACTTTGGGGCCGGGCAGGACACCGAGCGCAAGAATGTCGGCGCCGGTCAGGAACGGTTTCGGGACGGCATCCGTGTGCGAGGATTCCAACTGATGCATCCGGTCAAGCAGCAGGAGATAGTTGTCCAGCTTGCCGTGGCAGGAAATGCAGTCGATCCGGTGAAGCTCCAGTTCCAGCGGGAAGTTCTGGTCGGCAATGAGCCGCCGCCATTTTGCCGTCCGCATTTTGTCGACCTGCGCAAAACGCATGTGATTGCGGACTGCCGCCGTAATGCTTTCCGTCATCCTGTAAGGCATCTTCAGCCGCCGCAGGATTGTTTCCGCCATTTCCGCGCCTTTTTCCTCATGGGAGAAAAAATGGACGCGCCCGTCTTCCCTGACTCCACGGCAGGACGGTTTTCCCACATCATGAAGCAGAACCGACCAGCCGAGTTCCGGCGACGGATATGCGATATGGGAGAGCATCAGCATGGTGTGTTCAAAGACATCGCCTTCGGGGTGGAATTCGGGCGGCTGTTCCACGCCGCGCATGGCGTCGATTTCCGGGAGGAGGACTTTCAAAATACCGAGTTCCGCCGCCAGACGGAATGCCCGGTCCGGCATCGGACTGCACAGAATCCGCGTGAACTCGTCCCGCACCCGTTCCGAGGAGAGAAAACGCAGTTTATGGGCGAGTTCCCTGATTGCGGACATTGCCGTCTTGTCGAGTTCCAGTTGCAGGCGGACCGCAAAGCGGATTGCGCGGAGCATCCGCAGGTAATCTTCCGAAAAACGGACGACGGGATCTCCGATTGTGCGGAGAACTCCCCGCCGGAGATCGTCATAACCGCCGGTGCAGTCGATGAGTATTTCTTTTTCAGGATCAAGGAGCATGGCGTTGATCGTGAAGTCGCGCCGGGCGACGTCCTCCTGCGGCGTTTTGCTGAAACGCAGAGTCTCCGGGCGCCGCCCGTCCTCGTAATCGCGCTCCTCGCGGAATGTGGCGACCTCGAAGTTCATGGAGTCCGCGACCACCGTGACGACGCCGAACGATGCGCCGAGCGGGATGGAGCGGGGAAACAGCTTCATGATCTCCGCGGGCACCGCATTGGTCGTAATGTCGTAATCCTTCGGGAGCTTTCCGAGGCAGAGATCGCGGACTGCGCCGCCGACGATATACGCTTCAAATCCGGCATTGCGCAGTTCCGCAACGATTCCCGCCGCGGCGGAAAACATGCGGCGTTCCCGGATATTCCTGTTGATTTTGAAAGGTATTTGCATAAAAAATCACTTCCGGCATTTGAGTTTCTCTCTTTTCATGCTTAAATATGGACTGGAAAACAGAATTTGCAAGAGGATTTCATGAAAATAGCATTCTTCGGCGGGACTTTCGATCCGGTTCACAACGGGCATCTCGCATTGGCAAAGCTGGTGCTGGAGCACCGTTCAGCCGGGCGGATTCTGTTTGTCCCCGCTCCGAATCCGCCGCATAAGACGGACCGGGAGATCACTCCGTTTGAAGTCCGTTATGAAATGCTGGCTCTGGCTCTGGAGGGGAAAGGGGAGGGTTTTGCCCTCTCCGACATCGAAAAACGGCGTTCGGGGCGTTCTTATACGATAGATACTTTGAATCAGTTGTCGAAATTATATGAATATGATGATATATTACTGCTGATCGGGGAAGACAGTCTCCGGCAGCTCCATTCGTGGAGACAGTGCCATGAGATTGTCCGCCGCTTCGGGATCATTGCTTATCCGCGCGGAGAGGAGCCGGTTTCGCGGGAGGAGTTGAGGCGGTACTGGGCGGAGGAGGAAACGGAGAAACTGTTGAGTGCAGTCCTTCCCTCGGCGCCCTGTTTTCCGGTATCTTCCACGGAGATTCGCGGGATGATCCGGCGGGGGGAATGGGAGAAGGCGGAGGCTCTGCTTCCGCCACCGGTCATGAACTTTATCAGAAAAAACGGTGTCTATACAAAATAACCTCAGGAGGGGAATCATGGCAGAAGCAGGAACGGCAAAGAAGACGGCAGGGAAAAAGGAAACGCCTGAAGAAAAACTCGCAAAAGTCTGCGAGGAAATTGCGTATGACAGGAAAGCGGAGAACATCATCCGTCTCGACCTGAAAGAATATTCGGCGGTCAGCGATTATTTCGTGCTTTGCACCGCGACTTCCGAACCGCATATCCGCGCCGTCGCCGAACGCATCCAGCGCGATGTGCTTGAACAGCTTAAAATCAAGCCGCTCCATGTGGACGGTTCCCCGGAAAGCCGCTGGATGATCGTGGATTTTGGTTCCGTGATGGTTCACGTCATGGACGAGGATACCCGTTCCCTGTATCAGTTGGAAAGTCTCTGGGGCGATGCGCCGAAGTCCGATGCGATCAAACGCATCGAGGCGAAGGCGAAACGGAAAGCCGCCGCGGACAAGAAAAAACAGAAAGAAGCATAACACTCCATGCCCGGACCTTTGAAAGACTACTGGACCGAGTTCGACTGGGAAGCCGAACTCAAGAAAGACGATGCGCGGATCAGCACTTACATGCAGGAACTCCCCCGCTATATTGACCTGCCTTCGGAAGACGCGGTGATCATGAAGCATATTCAGGATAAACCCGAGCTCGTCCCTTTCGGAGGAGATTATAAGAACTCATCCCTTGCGGGGCTGTTTGAAAATACGGATTACGAGGAGGACATCACGTTCAGCGAAGAATGGCAGAAACGTGACGGTTCCGATTTTTATATCGTGCTCGGACGTCTTTCAAAACTCTGGGCACAGTATTTCGCTTCGCTCGGCGGACGCGGGGAGACCGTCGGCGGAATGCGCATCCTTTGTTTCTACGGCAAACTTATGGCGCGCTGCGCGGACATCATCGACATGGAGGAGGATGAATATCCCGCACTCCGTGTGGCGATCATGAAACGCCTGCTTGCCGATGTGAATCTTCTGCTGGGAGAGTTCCGTCTTTTCGGTTCAAAGTTTCCTGCTTCGCGGGCAAAAACCGATTTTCATTTCGAACATGTCATTGTCCTGCGTGAAAAAATGCTGACTCTGCTGGAGAAGTACCGTTCCGGCAAAAATGAAAAGTGAAACGGGGGAAACACCGGAAGCTTTTTATTGTTGTGTCAAGATTGCCGGAACCCCGTCAGGAAGAAAGAAAAGATTCAGTTCAACTGTTTTTCATAAAGGCGCTGTCTGCCCGGTTCCGGAGTTCCGGCAGAGGCGCCGCATTTTTTCCGTATTTCAAAGATGGTTCATTGCTCCCTGTTTATAACCGGAGCGGTTGATTTCCACGCGATGAAATCCCCGGCGAAGAAATTGTTGCCGTATCTCCGGTTCAAGCCGGAAAATGCGATTCCCGGAGGAGCATATGTCCGCAGAATCTCCGCAAGACGAAACTCTTCCGGCAGAGGTCTCATGGCAATTTTCCGCCTGCAAGAAATGTCTCGTATTCGTGAATCAGGATTTCCGACATCTTCTGCCACGGAAATTTGTCTTTGACCAGTTCCCTGCCGCGAAGTCCCATTTCTGCGGCATCCTGCGGATGTTTCAGCAGATGGAGCAGGGCGTCCTTTGCGGCTTCCGTGTCCTGCGCAGGAACCGTAAAACCGGTTTTGCCGCTGATCACGACCTCGGGAGTTCCGTCCAGATGATACGCCACCACGGGCTTTGCCTCGGCAAGAGCCTGGACGGCAACGCGCGGCAGTCCCTCTTTCAGCGAGAAATGAGCGGCAATATCCATCAGTGCAATATAACGGTGAACTTCTTCCGGGGACACCAGTCCCGCAAATGTGACGTGCTGACGGATTCCCAGTGCTTCGGCCCACGCCTCGTATTCGTAACGCTTCGGGCCGTCTCCCAGAATCAGGAAATGAGTATCGGGCAGTTCCCTGACGATCTTCGCGGCAATCGGGAAGAAGTCTTCATATCCCTTCCTCGGAAACAGCCGCGCGATTGCCCCCACCACCTTGCGGTTCTCCGGGATTCCGAGAGAACGGCGCAGAGCTCCATCAGGTTTCGCCTCCAGAAACCGGTTCAGTTCCATGCCGCTGTAAACGACTTGATACTGTTCCGGGCGACCGATTTTTTCTGCAAGGCACTGGTCGATCATCGCCTGTGCGACGGCATAAATCCTGTCGCATTTTGTGGCGGCGTAACGCTCGGCGTTGATATAAATCATATTCTTCAACCGGCTTTCGTAAGGTCCGAACGCCAGTCCATGAATCGTATGGACAACCATCGGCACTCCTGCCATGCGTCCGGCGATGCGCCCGATGATTCCTGCTTTGGAACTGTGCGTATGAAGAACGTCGAACTGACGCTCCTGCAGGAAATTTTTCAGGTGGAAAATCGCCCGGAGATCGGTGAAAGGGGAAATCTCACGCACAAACAGAGGGCATTCGACAACTTCAAATCCCGGATTTTTCATTTTCTGGAGCAGCTGCCCTTCGCGTCCCTCGGAGGGACCTGTCAGCATAACGCACTCGTGTCCGGCCTCCACAAGCCCGCGGGCGGAAAGAAACGTATTCTCCTGGGCGCCGCCGACAATCAGCCGCGTGATAAAATGACATACCTTCATAGCAGGTTTCAACTCGCTTTCTGAACTGTTAAAACGGAAAAAATCCTTTCACGCGCAACCGGCAGAGAGACTGAATCGATCAGTTTTCCCGTCTTGTCGTAAACAGCCGCGCGGAAGATTCCGTTCTCCCGTTTGATTTCCACTGTTATTTTAAAGTCAAAACGGGAAAATTCAAAGAGCAGATCGCCGTTTTTAACGAATGTTTTCACATTTTGTGAGAAATAACGGTATTCTCCCTTGCCGCAGTGCTCCAGAAATGAGATTCGCACTCCGTTATCGTATGCCGTCGCATACGCTTCTTTTGCGGCGACGGCATTGAAAGAGGGTTTTACCATCACCAGATTGTCCACGCGCATGACCGGGAACAGATATTGCGCGCCATAAGTTTCGGAGCGCTTTCCGGACGTGAGAATCAGATACGAAAGGGAGGCGTGCCCGCGCTGTTTCAGATAAGCGGCGGCATCTCTTGCAAGAGAAAAATCCGGTGCATTGACCAATGCCGAAAAACCATATTCCGGTACGCTCAGCAGGATTACCGGCTGGTGCAGGCTGCCTCCCGTAATTACTGCCGCTTCCGGTTCGCGGGTATGGAAAAGGTCCGTGCACCAGAAAAAGAGGATGATCCCGAGCAGTGCCAGCGCACGCAGCACCGTTTTCTTTGACGGTGAACGGAGAATCATCATCAGGAGAATCAGGGACAGCAGAACGCTCCATGCCTGCGGAACGGGGCGGATGAATTCACCGAGTCTGGAAAAAAAGGAGCAAATCCCGTTGATTCCGCCGGACAGCAGATTCAGGAGCCCGGAGCTGAATGCAAGAGACGGCGGTATCGGAAATCCGATCAGGGAACCGAGGCAGAACACGAAGAAGCAGAGCCAGGAAAGCGGCAGGATCAGCAGGTTCGTCAGCACGGAAAACGGAACCGTGATCCCCTGGTAGATCAAGGTCAGCCCGAAGCTCGCCAGCCACGCAATGATGCAGCCGGACAGGGATGCGAAAAGCATTCGAGCGAAGCGCAGGCGCCAGAATTTCGTATGCGGAATGTGATCCGCAGGAACCCAGCGCATCTTTTCAAACAGCATGGAAGTCCACTCCGACGTCAGCGGCAGAGACGCCACAAGGAAGATCACTGTCGTGAACGAGTATTGGAATCCGGGGTCTGAAAGCTGGCGGGGATTCCAGATCAGCAGAATCGCGCAAGCCATGAATACGGAATTCAGAACCGAGCCACGGAACAGAAAGGCGCGCATGAAACACCAGGTGCAGAGCATGGCGAGGGCACGGAATGCAGGCATCTGCAGTCCGGTGCTCAAAGCGTAGAGGGCGGTCAGCAGCGGCACGAGGACACAGCGCACACGGAACGGCAGAAATGCCAGCAGCAGAAACATGACGCCGGCGAACATGCCGATATGCAGTCCGCTTACGGTCAGGATGTGGATCGTGCCGCTGCGGATGAAATCCAGTCTTGTCCGGTATTCGATTCCCTGGCGGCACCCGAACAGCATGGCGGCGCAGAGAGTCTTATTCGGTTCGGATGCAATCGGGGAGAGCATCCTGTCGAGCAGAAAATCGCGCACACTCAGCAGTCCGCTCATAAAGCCGGTTTCCCGTCCGGTCATTTCCGGTGGTTCGGTCAGCCGGAAGAGATAACGGATTCCTCGGTTCTTCAGGTAGGCGCCATAGTCGAACGCTCCGGGAAAAAACGGCGGTTCCGGCTGTTCCAATACCCCTTCCGCAAGGAGTTTCCCGCCGTAAGCAAGAGGCGGGTGCTCTTTGGGAAGCCGGACCATCACAAGTCCGTCGATTTTATGCCAGCTTCCATAACTGCTGTATTTCGCACGGTCAAGACGGCAGAGAATATTTCCCGGTGCAGGCATCCAGCGCAGACGCGGGCCGCAAACGGACGGGTCAATGACGGTCAGCTCTCCGACTGCGCCGATCCGCGGGCGCCCCTGCGCAAATGCCGCAACCGGGTCATGCTCATAACGCTCCATATGCCATATCAGCGAGAGCATTGCCAGAAGGCAGGGCAGAGCGAATTTGAACGCCGCATCCCGGGGACCGAAGCACCACAGCGCCGCCAGGGAAGCCAGAGGCGGAATCAGGATTACGGCAAGTTCCGCATCCGGCAACAGAAATGCCGGAAGAAGTACACAGAGAATTCCCGTGAGAACCACGCCGCAGGGAAGCGTCCGCGAAAATTCTCCGGACAGAAACAGAAACCTGTCGCGGGCAGATGCCATTTCTTTGAATAATCTTGAAAACATCATGCGGGAAAATACACTGCCATCCCGTCGTTTTCCAGCGCCGGAAGGAAAAAAGGCACCGGATCAGCGGCAGGAGCGATACAGCATCATTCACTCCTCCACAGTCTCGTCTTCGGCTTCCGCCTCCAGCATGGTTTCGGAAACGGATTTCAGGAGGGCGCGGTCCGGCAGGCCATCCTCCGGCAGACTCATGGTCATGCGTCTCGCGCAGTACAGCCCGATGCTTCCGGCGATGAGATCCGCCGCCAGCCTTGCCGCAAAGACTCCGTTCAGGGAGCGGAACCACAGCGCGAGAAGCGTAAATGGGATCATCAGTCCCGCAATTCGGAGCGCGTTCAGCCATGCGGAAATTCCGGGACGTCCGCATCCGGTGAAAAAGAACGTCGAATAACGGTGAATCTCAATCATGCCGAAACCGAATGAAATAATCCGCAGATATGCCACCATGATCGGAATCACTTTCGGGTCCGTGGAAAAGAATTTCACCATCCAGGGAGCGGACACGACAAACAGAAGCGCCATTCCGAGAAGATAGTAAAATGCAAACCGCATGGCGAAACGCCGGCACTGATTGATTCTTGAATAAAGCCGCGCACCGTAATTCTGCCCGACCATCGGCATCAAAGCGGTTCCGAGCGCCATCGGAAAGAAAAAGGCTATGACTTCGAGGCGTCCTGCGGCAGCGGAGGCGGCAACGGCTTCATCACCGAATTGGGAGAGAACCCACGTTACCACTCCGTTTCCGATCGGCATCAGCAGCATCCCGAACATGGACGGAATCGCAAAACGTGTAATCATGACCCAGGTGTTTTTCAGGAGCCTCCATTGAAGTGCGACGAAGGTCAGGAACTGGTAGCGGAAATGGAGGATCAGCAGCATGACCACCGCCGCAAACGCCTGCGAAAGCACCGTCGCCCATGCCGCTCCGGCAATGCCCATGGCTGGAATCCCGGCGAATCCGAAAATGAAGATCGGGTCCAGAATCACGTTGATCAGCATTCCCGCCACCATCATGCCGCTGGCGATCTTTGTGGAACCCGCCGCCATCAGAATGTCATTGCAGCTCATCGTGAGCGCCGCCGTACAGACGCCCCAGTACCAGATCACCATGTAGCTGCGGATATAGGGCATGACGTTGTCCTGCGCGCCGAACTGGCGGAAGGTCCAGTCGATATAATGCGCGCCGAGCAGTCCGCAGATGATTGACAGCACCAGAGTCAGGCACAGCCCCGAGGTGATCAGTTTTGCCGCCTTGCCGTGTTTTGCACCGCCGAGCGCCTGAGCCGCTGTCGCCATGATTCCGGTTGCAAGCCCGCGGAAGATACAGCCGACAATCATGATCACGGGAAATGTATATCCCATGGCGGCGAGCGCAACGGTGTTGTGAAGCTGCCCGACGAAATAGGTGTCCGCAATATTGTAGCCGGAAATTGCAAGCGTTCCGGGAAGCATCGAAATTGCGGTTGAAATCATGGTGCGCCCGATCGGGGCGCTGGTGAAAGAAGCGTTTCTGTGTTTCATTTCAGGTCGTATTTTTTCAGTTTTTCTACAATAAGAGCCGATACCTCGACAATTTTATCGATTTCCTCTCCGGTACATTCTTCAGTGAAAATGCTGTTTACCAGATGGCGGAAACGTGCGTCGATATTTTTCAGGTGCGTTTTTACGGCGGGGAGGACCCCGATCAGGATTTCACGCCTGTTGTCCGGATTGCTGACCCGGCTCAGAATCCCAAGACGGACCAGTTTGTCCACTGCCGCGGATACCGCCGACTTGGACAGCCCCGTATGCCGCATGACGGTCAGCAGGGAACATGGCCCGAGCTTCTCTATCGTAACCAGATGGGAGAGCTGGCGCAGACTCAATTGCGCGATCACGTCGTCCGCCTGGTTGTCATTCCAGTATTCGGCAATCGCCTGCCGCCGCAGCACCTCGATATCCCGGTGCATTTCAAAAAAAGCTTCTGTCTTTTTCATAGTCATCCTGTTTTGGAACAGTTCTAAAATGGAACTATACAGCGAAAATCCGATTTTTCAAATCAAATTTGGAAAAAAGAACTGCCCCTGATGCGGACGGATTTTTGCCGGAAGTTTTTCCTCCCACGTACCAATGCGCCTACCGGAACAGCCTGCGGAAACGGTGCGGAGTGATATCGTAACGTTTCCTGAATTGCATCCCGAAATAATTGCTGTCATAGAATCCGCATTTTGCGGAAATGTCCGTAAGAGGCAGGGATGTGGTCCGGAGCAGTTCCTCGGCTTTTGCGAGCCGGAGATTCAGCAGATAATCCATCGGAGAAAAACCGGTTGCCTGTTTGAAATGCCGGAAAAAGGTTGCCTCGGACATATTTGCCATGCGGGCGAGTGAGGCTCTGTTCAGCGCTTTATTGTAATTCGCCTGCATGAAGTTGATGATACGCGCCATTTGCAGAAGTTCGTTGTCTTTTTCTTCATTGAGCTTGATGCAGAAACGGCAGATCATGACGAAAAGCTCTGCGAGAAGGGAACGCGCCAGCAGTTTGTAACCGCTTCTGCGTGATCTGATTTCATCGTGAAGCCGTTCGACAAGAGCCTGCACGAATGCAAGCTGTCCCTTGTCCAGATTGAGGTGCCGTTTGAAGTGATTGCTTTCACGGGAATTCGGTTCAAGATGAAAAAAGAGATGATAACCGGGCAGGTTTTCAATTTCCCGGAAATCGAAACAGAGCTCCTCTGTTTTCCAGAGAATATTGTAAACCACCAGATGATGCTGATTTGAAAATCCGTGGACATCCCCGGGATGAAGCAGAAAAATATCGCCCTGTTTCAGCTGATACCGTCCTGATGAAGTCTCATAAATCCCGGTTCCGGCAACGACGAGCAGCAGTTCGAGAAATTCATGAGAATGCAGTGGAGCTACAGCTTTTCCATCACGAACCATTGTTATTGTTAATGGGAAATCAGTATTCTTTTCAAGTTCTTCCCATCTGAAAACCCATCTTGGCTGCAATTTTTTTCTCATTCGGAGTATCCTTTTTATGTATATGATCGGAAAATAATGTTTTTTGAATGAAAAATCAAGGTTTTTTTTCAAAAAAGTATTAAAATTAAAAACAAAAGATCCTGGAGTATTGAAAAATGAAAAAGGAGAGGAGAAAATGCAGAATTTATTGAAACGAAACCCTGATGCGAAGGAATGGAAGAATTTTACATTAATAGAATTGCTTGTAGTAATAGCGATCATCGCAATTCTGGCAGGTATGCTTCTTCCCGCATTGAATGCCGCACGTGAAAAAGCGAGGACAATCAGTTGTCTCAGCAATGAAAAACAATTGGGAATGGCCACCATTCAATATACTATTGATTATGAACATTATCCGAAACGCGGATCAGGGGCAAGCGGATATGCCAGCATTTACTGGACACATTTGCTTGCACCATATTTAAACTGCGCCATTAACTCTGCCGGTAAATTTAATGAAAAGCAAAACAATCCAATTTTTCGCTGCCCATCTGATCCCAAACCATCTTATTCCAATTCAACTCAATTCATTGCCGGTGCCCAGGGAATTTCCTACGGCTCCAATATTGCACTCAGTGCAGGCATTACCAGCAGTCCGGAACATGGTCTGAAATCTGGCAGATTGAAACGCCCAAGCAAAATAATTTGGCTTTTAGAATCTCTCCAGGTGAATGTCGTCTATTATCAGCCCGACTGGGTTGCCTATAATCATTCATCAAAAGGGAGAATAGCTCCTTTCCCGGGAACTGCAACTAATATAGTGCCACCGGTGGCGCCATCATGGTTGGTCTGCAATATCAGTTGGGCTGATGGACATGCTGCGCCAGTAAGGGAACTGCTTGGTGCGCCTTGGACTGCCAATGCTGGGGCCAGCAAAGATTTGCGTGTTCAGTTATGGGTCCCTCAAAATTAAGAATATTTTCAGAAAGGAAAAATCTTGAAATGAGAAAATTTTCAGTATCATTATTCATATTTCTGGCAGTGTTGATTTCCCATGCGGAGATAATTGAAATAGACCCGGCAAAGCGGGTTATCGCTGTTCTTCTCCCCGAAAAACCGATTTTTGCATTGAGTTACAGCGCGAACGAACTCATTTATCATATCAAGCAGGCAACAGGCTGCGCACCATGCATCGTAAAGGATGATAAGATTCCCGAAGGAGCATTCATTATTTCTCTTGGAGAAACAGCATTGGCAAAACAGCATAAAATCACAGGTTCGGGATTAAAACATAACCAGGCTTGGGTTTATGGGGATCAGGATAAATTAATTATTACCGGCAATGATCGGGGGACTTCACTTGCCGCCTTGTTAATCGAAACTTCCGGTACGTTATTTGCCGTTTATGATATTCTTGAAAATTCAATGAATTGCCGTTGGCTTTGGCCGGGAGAATTAGGCACTGTCATTCCGAAATCGAAAGTATTTAAGTTTGAAAGAGGCAAGCGACTCTATGGAACTAAAATGAAATTCTTTTTCTGGCGTCAACTCTGGGGATATCAGAACAGTTGGCCGGACCGCAAGGCTGCTTCAAAATTTATGGCTGATGAAGTTGTCTGGTTATTGCGTCATCGCAGTAATCGTGATCTTTCTGAACAACACTATCCGCATGGTTTTGAAAAATGGCCGCAGAAATATCTTAAGTCTCATCCTGAATGGTTCAATCTCCTGCCAGATGGTACCCGGCGTTCTGACCCGACATTTTGGGACGGGCAGGAAAAACTTATCAGCATGTGTGATTCCACGCCTGAATTCCACCATCAAATCGTTAAAGACTGGCTGGAAAATTTTAATCCCAAAATACCGCGTATCAATCTGAAAGGCAATGATACTTTGGATAAATGCGTTTGTGACGCATGCCTGACTGCCGATGCTTCTCCGCGTTCCAATGAAGTTCGTTTATCTCAAGCTCGTCGGCGTTATCTCAAAGGCGATAGTAATTGGGCTGCGGAACTCGGTTCCAGAACAGAAAGAAAAATCAAATTTTACCGGGCAGTTATGGCAGAAGCTGATCGAATGGCTCCGGAAAAGAAAGCAAAATTTTCTGCACTTGTATATGCCAATTATCATGAACCGCCGGCGAATGCCCGGCTCAATCGATTTATACTGGCTTTCTGCCCTCCAATCATGTTCCCGTTGACGGCAGAAAAAGTAGCTCAATATCAACGTCTCTGGGATGGGTGGAGCAAAACGGGCGCCGAGATGGTAATGCGTCCGAATTTTACTTTGAACGGGCATTGCTATCCAATCAATTTTGCCAGAGCATTTTACAAATGTTATAGATTTGCGGAAATGCATTCACTGGTCGGCAGCGACTATGATTCATTAACAGGTATGTATGGGGCAAACGGCTTCACGCTTTATACCATTGCCCGGTTGCAGAACGCATCTCGGAATGTGACCTTTGAGCAGATAGAAGAGGAATATTTCTCAGCATTTGGCAAAGCTGCTCCCGCAATTCGGAAGTATTTTGCATTGACAGAAAAGATTTCACAGGCAGATTTTGAAAATGAAGGTACGTTGCAGGCGGAAGGACGTGCATGGAATCATGATTATCTCTCCATGCATAAGCTTTTTAACGGAAAAGTCTTCGCAGAACTGGCAAAGATTATCAATGAAGCAAAGAAACTTGCTGAAAATGATTTAATTGCTGCAAAACGAATTGAGTTTCTTGGGATTGGGCTGGAGCATGCACGATTAACGGCAGAGACTCAAAATGCCTATGAAAACTATAAGATTTCAGGTGATTATATGGATTTTGGGGTTAAACTTGAGACACTGGATTCCTTCCGTCTCAAGCACTCAGCGGATAACTGTTTCAATGTTGGTTTCCTTTCAGCGGTAGAAAACAGTAAATGGCCCCGTTCTTTACTGAAACTTATGACTAAAGATACCACTCCGCTACCCATCGAATGGAAATTTGCTCTTGATCCTGAAAAAGTCGGGGAAAAAGAAAAATGGTTTCTTCCTGAGTTTAATGATTCTGCCTGGATGCTGTTGCGGACTGATATGCCATGGGAGGATCAGCTAAAACGAAATTATGATGGATGGGGATGGTACAGACTGGAATTTTCATTGCCTGAACAAATTCCTGGCGATGTTGCCATTATTATCGGTGCTGTTGATGAAGCTTGCGAGGTCTGGCTGAATGGCAAACATATATTGTCGCGCCCATATCCTTTTGACGGCAATATTAATTCCTGGCAGGAATCATTCATGGTGAAAGCCAAAGGTGCTGCTTTGCCTGGCCGCAATATAATGACGGTCAAGGTAATTGATAATTTAGGCAAAGGCGGTATCCATAAACCCTGCTTCTTGAAATTTATTAAAACAAAATCTGAGTGTGCGGATAATCTCGTTAAAAATTCATCTTTTGCACAGAAAGATAAGCATTGGTCCACTTACCAACGACGCGGAAAAGCAAAGATTGAATATATTTCGTTTGATGGTGAAACGAGTGTTCTTCATATTGCGGCAATCAAGGCCGAGAACAGGCAGTTATATCTTAATAAATATGGAATCTGGACTGCGTTGGTTCAACAATGTTTTGGTCTGGAAAAAAGGAAAAGGTATCTTCTTTCCGTTACATTTCGAACTGATCATGAGTTTGACGGAAGCTTGTTGATTTACTGTCATAGTGATACGCAAACAACGCATCAAAGTCCGGCCAATATTCAGATCAGCAGTCCTGGAACGGTAAGGCAATGGGTCACTCTGACTAAAGAATTTACAGCAAATCGGAGTGATGCCCATGTCTATTTGAATTATGCAGGCAATAAGGGAGGCATCTATATTGCTGAGGTTTCCATTACACCAGTAAAAGAATAGGTATGGAAGCAGATATGTCGTTACAATGTATTACAGGAATGCAGAAGATGAATTTCAAGTTTAAGCAATTGGATTGTCGAGAACTGCGCGAAAAGTGGCGGGCAAAGGCGGATGCCCTGATTCCGGTTTTGCAGCACAGGCGGGTTTCGCCGGAATCGCTGGCGGAACTCGTCGACGATCCGGGGGCATGGCAGGGAATGCGGGCGGTTTCCGTGGAGGAGGCTTCAAAACTTCCCATGCTGAAATGGAGGAAAGGAGAGTCTCTTATCCTTGATTTCGGGGAGCATCATGTCGGATATTTTACCCTGGCGATGCGCATTGCCGGTAACTACTGCGACTCCCCGGTTTCTCTGCGGCTGCTGGCGGCGGAACTGCCGTTTGAACTTGCCTACAAGGCGGAAAACTTCAAAGGAAGTTTGAGTCAGGCGTGGATACAGGAGGAATACATCAAGATCGATGTTCTTCCGGGAACGGTCCGGCTTCCGCGGCGGTATGCCTGCCGCTATCTCCGCATCGACGTGATCGCAACACCGGGTACGCTGGTTTTTGACAGGATTGAATTCGACACCGTTTCCGCCGCAAATTACCTGCCGGAACCGCCGCCGCATCTTTCCGCATTTGAAAAGGAGATTTACACCGTCGGGTGCAGAACCTTGCGCGACTGTATGCAGACATGTTTCGAGGACGGCCCGAAGCGCGACCGCCGGTTATGGCTCGGAGATCTCTATCTTGAGGCGAAAGTGAACGCCGTGACCTATCGGGATTTCAGCCTCGTGGAACGCAGCATCTATCTGCTTGCTGCAAACATCGACGAACACGGAATGCTTCCCGCCTGCGCTTTTGAACACAGCGGAATACAGACAGCCTGTTTCATTCCGGATTATTCTCTGCTCTTTCCCGCCCTGCTTCTGGAACATTGCAAGGCTTGCGGAAACCGGGAAATCGTGGAGGAATTCTACCCGCTTGCCGTGCATCAGGCGGAATTGTTCCGGCGTTTTCTGCAGGATGGCTGTATTTTGAAGAAAGCCCCGGGCTACTGGTTTTTTGTGGATCACTGTGCGGAGCTCGAAAAAGATACTGCGGAGCTTTGCATTTACCTGTCTGCTCTCCGGAATCTCGCGGAACTGGCGCATCTGCTCGGCATCCCGGAAGACAAAGAAAGATTCCGCAGGGAGTATCAATCTTGGCGTAAAATTATCCGCAGCCACGTCCTGGACCCTGCAAACGGAGTCGTGGTTTCCGGCGCATCACGCCAGATTTCCGAGGCATCTCAGATCTGGGCGGTTCTCTCCGGTGTTCTTGGCAGGGAGGAAGGGAGGCGCGCCCTTGCGAAAATGAAAGAGCTTCCGGGTGTGATCCGCTCCCGCAATCCCTATGTGCAGCATTATCTGCTTGAGGCGTATTGTCTCTGCGGGGAGGAAGAAAAAGCCTGCGAACTGATTCATGGCTATTGGGGTGAAATGATCCGTCTGGGCGCGGATACGTTCTGGGAGGTGTTTGATTCTTCGGATCGGAGTCCGGTTCTTTACGGCGATGTGTGCCTCACCAGCGCCTGCCATGCATGGAGCTGCACTCCGTGTCTGTTTCTTTACAGGAAAAGCGCCCGGAAAACATCCGATACCCATGAGGAGGATGCGGCTTTGGCGTCAGGTGTTTTACAATAGACGGAAGCAGATCGTCGCCTTTTCCCGTTTTGCGGGACATGATTCATCACATGAGCCTGGCGGAAACCAGCAGGGGAATCGCCGCCGTGTCTCCGAAGACGATGATGTTGTCTTCCTCCATTCCGGTGCGTTCGATTTCAAAGACGATCCGGTTGCCGCCGGGAAAGGTCTTTTTGACCGCAATGGACGGATTCAGCGGGAATGCCCTGAGATTCAAAAGATCAATATCGACGGATTTCGGAAACACATACTCCAGCAGCCACGAGCCCTTTGCATACACCGAAAAGAAGTTGATATAATAACCGCCGACCGGAATATCCAGATTCTTCCCGGTAGGATATACTTCACGCGAACTCATGAGATCAAACTTGAACGGAAAAGAAACGCTGTGGTCTCCCGTCTGCCTCACAAGCCGGCGCTGAGAGATTCCGCGTCCCGGGCGTTCCCCGGCAATCAGGGAAAGCGGTTTTTCGGAATCGGATGGAAATTCGTTCTCCACCCAGAAAGTCCGGTTTTTCAAATCCCAGACGAGAGTTGTGGACATTGAAATCCCCGCCCTGCGGCAAAGTTCTCCAAGAATCAGCGAGGTTCCCTTGTCGATCATTTTCCGGTGATTGACGGAAGAAAGTTCCAGGCCGACCGTCATTTCCATATCCGTGACCGTATTCAGCGCCATGGAATAAACTGCGTTTGCGTCTTTCTGCGGATCGCCCGAAGGTCCGTCGGGAAAAGTCTTTTTGAACAAGGCGTCGATATACTCTTTTTTATCGAACGCACCTTTTTCCATCTGATATTCGTTCTTTTGCTCCTTGCCGGAAACCTCGGAGGGGGAGACGAACCGGAATGCCGCCGCCATGGAACGCATGGTCTCCGAAAGACTGTTCAGCAGTGCGGTGTCCTGAACGACTTTCTGTTCCTGCACTTCGATTTTTTTCGTCACGGACCTGCCGTAAAAACCGAAAATCGTCAGAAGAATAACGGATGCCGTGAGCGTGCCTCCCAGAAAGGGATACAACTGATATTTTCTGATATGGATCGTCATTCCCAGCCTTTCAGTTCCTGTATAACAGATTTATATTTATGATGATAGAAAAAAATGACGGTGGAATGACGGTTTACCACGGGTCAATTTCCATCGTTACGACGAATTCCATAGCCTTGGGCGGGTTCGGAAGAACTTTCAGTCCCTGAACCAGTTCTTCTACGGAAGCGTCCATGGCACGGTTTCCGGAGCGGCGGATGATCGTTGCGGAAAGCACTTTGCCCGCATTGTCGATTCTCAGGCGCACCTCTGCTTTCGGCATGGAATTGTTCAGCGCCGCTTTATTCGGCTGATTCCAGTTACGCTTCAAATACGCTGCAACTTTGTCATAGTAGTCTATCAGGTCTTTGTCCAGAACTCCGACCGGACCGCCGCCACCGCCGGCAAGTCCTCTGC
>DXVA01000150.1:0-8318 GCA_019408975.1 Lentisphaeria bacterium
CCACCGATGCGATGGATGAATCTGTGATCAACGGAATTGTCACCTTTCCCGTTTTTATCATGCTTTTCTTTGCTTTTTCCACATAAGCTTCAAAAATGGAAAGGATTTTTGAAGCCAGATATTTCGAGACAGGGTGATCAGCTTTGGCAACGGCGGCATTTAAAGCGTTTCTGCATGCTTTTTCCGTTTTGGGGTCTTTCAGAAGATAATGTCCGGTAGATTTCACGGCGTTGTCATAATAATAACTCGATGCGCCATCTGCATACCAGGTATCTCGGACAATATCATAGAATTTTTTCATTTCATCCGCTGCCGCGCGGAAGGTTTTCCGGAGATACTCTTCCCGCAGGGATTCAATATCCTGATCCGGATTCCAAAGCAGTCTGCAAACAATCCAGAATTCCATGGCGGAAATGTATTCCGCATTGTTTTTCAAAATCCATTCCGAATAAATTCGGCGGATTTTCATTGTGCGCATGAGTTGCAGATCTTTCTGTATGACGTAGCTCACGGGGCGTGGGTAATCCGCAGCACAGCCGTAATATTCGTAGATATTGAAAGAGGAGCAGAGACGATTCCACGCTTTCAGGTTTTCCAGCGGTATCTTATTGGTAGAGCCATGAAAATCCTGTTTCAGATTTTTGTTGATCGGACAATATACGATAATGATGTTGTCTTCTATCGATACCGGCGGCGGAGTCGTTGCGAACATATAGGCGACTGTGGCTATTCGGAAGTCGGGATATTTTTTCTTGATTTCACGTGCCACGCGGTTCAGCCACATGTAATACTGCGTGGAACGAAATTCAGCCTCATTTTCCTTTTTTGTGAGAATTCGTCCGCCGGGAAGCCGGATAGGAGCAAGGCATTCCTTGCAGTTGCATGTGCCATTGCTGTCTTCCACACCGATTCCTGCTATTCTGCACTCCAGACCGGATTCAATGCGTTCTCGGATGAAATTTCTTGCGAATTCCTCCGCACTGCCGAGGGCGGTAAAGCAGAGATTGGCATGATAGCCGGGTTTTGCTCGTTTCCCGTCGACCAGACAATAGTATTCAGGATGCTCCGAACCATATTTTTCCCATGGCAGGTAACGGTGCAAATTGTGGCATTGATAATCATCGTCGGTAAAGCCGAAGCGTTTCCTTGGAGCCTCTTTTGCATTGGTAGCATTAGTTTTCAGGCGCAGACAGAAGTATTCTGTACGCGGGTCATTGTAGAAATAGCCATTGTTAATTCCCCATGCCCGTTCCTGTATCACCGGCTTGTCAGCATAGTTTGCCCGTTTGATTGTGAGATCCCGCACGGGAGTGAAAATGCGGTCCATTCCTGCCGCAAGGGTAGGCCAGATGATATCAGTGTTTTTTTCTAGAAGGTCGTAGACCGCGAATACGCACCCAGCAGGACGGGTGCTGAACAGATACAACCCGTTATTGTCCATTCGGATGGCGAAGCCCTCCGAATCTTTCAGGAAATGGATGTCATCCGGGAATTTGCTTTGTAAAAATGAAAGGTATTCTGACAACTCCGCACAAGGCATATCGTGAACACAAGTATATTTATCCGTTTTACGGCTATGCCAATCCGACGATGGAAGGTTTTATTGTGACTCATATTAAAGGTCCCGCTGGAATGCCGTCCGGTTTCGGTTTTAATTTGGCGCTTGACGGCGTAGTTTCCGACAATAGTGAGCTTGGACAGGAATATGGTATTCGGGGCAGTATAAAAATCACCCGCCCGGATTATTTTCAGACGGGAAAGCCAAGACCGGAAAACGAATTTTACATTGATCAATTTGCAGTCATACAGAAAAGCAGTAACAGGAATTGACCGGCTTTCCGGAAGAATCTGCATTAGAAGATTGCAAAATCCGTCTTCACACTGTATTTTATTCCCATGAATACGGATTTTGCAATACGGCGGATGGAGCTTTCCGACATTGACGATTTGATCGTGCTGGGAGCCACCATCGAATGGAAAATGATTCCGGAAAACTGGCTCCTCACTTTAGAGCCGTTCCCGGAACACTGTTTCGTCGCCATTGCAGACGGAAAGCTGGCGGGCTCTGCGGTTTCCTGCTGTTATGATGGAAAACATGCGGTCATCAGCAAGGTAATCGTTGAAAAGTCCTGCCGCAGATGCGGAATCGCGACGAGGCTGATGCAGCAGGTCATGGCGTCTTATCCCCGCGGAACCTCTTTTCTGCTGGATTCCTCACCGTACGGGATGGAACTGTATCGGAAACTCGGATTCTCTGAAATGGAATTCCCGCGCATCCGGAAGCTCCGGACCTTTGATTTCCAATTATACCCGGAGGACGGAGCGGAGATTGCGGTCCCGCTTGAGGAAACGGATTTGCAGGAGATTTTCGCTCTTGATTTTCAAGTCAGCCGGGTAGACCGCTCGCATATTTTGAGAAAGTATTTTGATGCGGCTCCCGAACTCGCATTCAAAGTTGTCAACGAATCGAAGATTGCAGGTTTCTGCCTCGGGAACCGGAGCGGCATCTGCCGTGAAATCTGCCCGCTGATCGCAGACAGTACAGACGTGGCGAAGACTCTGTTCCTGAAATCCGCGACGGCGGATGAAAATCACGGGATCATCGCAGACATTCCCGCCTGTCATGCGGAATTCATCTCATTTCTGGAATCACGTTCCATGATTTTGCTCATGGAGCTTGCACGTATGGGAAAAGGGGATGTGCCGCTTTATGCCCCGCAGCATTATTTCTCATTGCTGGGTTCAAACCTGGGATAAGAATTAATTGCAGGAACAAGCCGGGCAGGCCAGCTTTATTCAGGGGGATGGCGGGCCATTATTCTGTTCTCATACTGTTTTTTTCTGAATTTTTATTGAGATCATATCTTGACAAAAAGAGAAATCTGTTTATAATATTAACATGGAAAGTTAACATGGAAAGAGAAAAAGATGCGGCAGACAACATTCATGCACATATTCAGTGATCTTCATGGTGCGATTTCCGACGGCACTCTGCTTCCGGGAATGCCGCTGCCGTCGGAGAATGCTCTTGCACAGCAGTATTCGACCAGCCGGCCGACTGTCCGCAAAGCCATAAAAATGCTTTCCGAACAATCGCTGATTGTGAGAAAACAGGGAATCGGTTCCGTTGTGGCGGAAAAGAAGCAGGAGAAACCTCTGGTTTTTGCCATTGACCTGGAATTGCAGTCTTCCTCGTATCACTATTACCAGAAGATCATAAAAGGAATCTCTTCGGTTGCGGAGTCGGGAAAGCATAAGCTTCAGATCATATCTCTGGAAAGTGATCTTGCAGCGGCGGCGGAAGGGATAGACGGTTTTATTCTTTCCCATATCAGAAATGATCAGGATAAGTTTAATGAATTTGCAAAGCTTGCCGGGAAGGGAATTCCCGCCGTGCTGATCAACCGTTTTCCAGTAAACCCCGAACTGTCTTATATCTCGGTGGATTTCCGGAAAGAGATGTTCCGCACGGTAAATTGCCTTTTGAAAAACGGAGCGCGCAATATCCTGCTTTATGCCCCGCTTTCCTGCAAGGAGCCCCAGTTCGTTTCGCGTATTGAGGGGTGGCGGCAGGCGTATCGCGGAAACGGTCTGGCTGTGCAGGAATCGCTTGTGATCGATGATGATTCTCCGGAAGATATGGAGCGGTTCCGGCGGCAGTTGAAATCGGGGCGGGCAGATGTGCTTTTCATTTCTCAGGGAGACGAGTTTTTCCAGGCGATGCAGGCGGTCGTGGCTGCGGGCCTGCGAGTTCCGGAAGATATCTCGATTTTCTGCTTTGACGACATGGAAGTTCTCAGCGACCGGATGGGGATTCCGCTGTCCTTCATCAAAATGCCGCTGGAAAAAATGGGACGTCTCGCGGCAGAGTATCTTATCCGGAAAAACAGGGACAGGACAAGTCCCCCAATTCATCAGGTTCTTGAAACGTCTTTAGTCATAAACGGTTGCAGATTTTTACCCTAAGGAGAAAAAATATGAAAAAGGCATATTCTGTCGGAAATCCGGAACGGCGAAATGGAAGAGAAATCCATGCAGGCTTTTCCTGCTGCGAGGGACATTTTTCTCTTTTTCCAGCCCGCAGATTGCGAAATTTCACATTGATAGAACTTCTTGTCGTCGTTTCCATTATTGCGATTCTGGCAGGGCTTCTGCTGCCGGCATTGAACAAGGCGCGCGAGAAAGCAAAAGACGCCGCCTGCATGTCCCAGATCAAACAGTTTTGCGCGGCATCCATGATGTATTCGGATGAAGCGAACGGATGGTTTCCCACCAGCGGCGAGCGGGATGATGCTGCGCCGCGCATGGACCGGGATGATAAATGGCATGGTTTTGCGCTGCTGTATTTTACCGGGTATATCCGTAACAAATCACTGTATTACTGTCCTGCAAGTGTCCATTACAAGCTGAATGACTCCACATACGGATTCGGGCGCCAGGAGTTTAAACAAAACTTTGCGCTGATGTGTTATTCAAGTTATTTTTACATGGCGAATTTCTTCAGTTCGGACGGCCGCACTCCATATTCGTCTCGCAATCATGTCATGGCGCGCGGCCCGCTTCTTGGCTGGAGATCCCGGTCCGCCGGGGTCGCGGCAAAAAAGCTGAAACCTTCCGAAGACCCTCTGCTGGCGGATGCCATTTGGTCTTCCGATATGACGCGGGCGACTTTCCGGCGTTCCAGCCACATAAGCGGCGCCAAACCGCGCGGACTTAACGTCGGCTATATTGACGGTCATGTCGGCTGGTCGGCATTCGGTAAAATGAAGTGCCGTCTCTGGAGCGTCAACCAATATTACTGGTATTGAAACGGCGAAAGCCGTATTTTGCAGAATAAGAGAGGAACAGAATGAAAAAGTTGTTTTCAGTCTTCATTGCCGTGATCGCGCTGTTTGACGTTGCCGGGGCAGGAATCGAACGCGCTCCGGATGGACGGATTCAGGTGGAAAATCTGAAATTCGGCGTGCAGGTCATTCTGCCTGACGGCAGAAGTGTTGAACAGCATCAGCCCGGAGTGCTTACGTTTCCGGGAGAGGGTGCGGAGAAAACGGAACAGGGATTGCGCCGTTACGGAAAATTCAGACTGACCGATACCGCCGTGTTCGATTTTACGGAAACGGTCAGGCGTGTCTCCGATTACGAATCGACTTTCCGCTACGTGCTCTCCACTCGCGGGGAGTCGCCGACCCGGCTTTTCAGCCTTGTCTTGCGCATTCCTCTGCCAGATTACCAGCGGCGGCCGCTTCTGGTTGACGGAGTCAGCCGGCATTTTTCAGGCATCCCCAGGGAAATTCATGTCAACGGGACACAGTATCAGCTGCCGCTTGAAAACGGCATTCTCGAGTTGACGGTTCCCATACCAAGACAGGTTATGATCATTCCCGGGCCCACTGTGCAGATTCGTTTTGTCTTCGGTTACAGCAGGAAGAAATACGCCAATCTGGACCTTGTCATGCGTTATCGTCCTTATCAGGCTCAGCCGGTTGATTTGAGCGGCGCGATGAATATGGGATTTGCCGATGAAGTCGCGGGAGACGGCAAAGGCGGCTGGACGGATCAGGGGGCGGACAATGATCTTTCCATGATGAAGCCCGGTATGCAGAAAATGTCCGGTATCCCGTTCCGGATTGTTGATCCCGCTGCCAATCACGGCAAGTCGTGCATTGCCATGCGGGGTAAGGCGCGCCCCGGTTTCCGGAAGTCCGCGCGGGTATCCGTCCCGGGGTTTGCCGGACGGACTCTTTTTCTCCTGAACGGGCTGGGATGGGCGCCGTCGCGGGAGAAGCCGGTCGGAAAGGTCACCGTCACTTATGCCGACGGGCAGAAGCAGGAATACATTCTTAAATGCGGTATTGATACCGGCAATTTCTGGAAACCGTACCGGCTTGAAAATGCTGAAGTCGTCTGGCGTGCACAGAACCGCGCAGCCGCAATCGGGCTGTACGCCACGCGGATTCCTCTGGAATCGAAACCGGTCAGAGAACTTGAATTCACATCCATGAACCAGGTGTGGATGATTGTCGGCGCGACAATCGGGACTGCGGCGCCGCCTGCGAGGGATTCCGACACCGTCATCCGGCGTGGGGAAGACTGGGTCCCGCTTGCCAGCCGCTTCGATACGGCGAAGGAATCCGCCGCCGATCTCTCCTGCCTGCTTGACGCTCCTGCCGGGAAATATGGATTTGTCACTGTTTCCGGCGATCATTTCGAATTTACGGGACGTCCCGGCATTCCGGTGCGTTTCTGGGGATGCAATCTTTGCTCCGGTTCACAGTATGATTCGGAGGAGGCGACGCGGAAGATGCTGGACAATATCGCAAGCTGCGGCTACAATGCCATCCGGCTTCATCATTTTGACAACAGCCTTGTCACGCGCAGGAATCTGCCACGCGACGAGATCAACCCGCAGCAGATGAGAAAACTTGATTTTCTGCTTTCCGAGGCGAAAAAGCGCGGTATTTATGTGACGCTCGATCTCTTTACGCTGCGCTGGTGGGCTAAGATTCCGAAATACGGGGAACTCCGGCGCGGAGACTACAAACTGCTCTGCTATTTTGACGAGGACGTCCGCGGGGATCTGATCCGCATATCCAGAGACCTGCTCGGACATAAGAATCCCTATACCGGTCTCCGCTGGGCTGATGATCCGGCTGTCATCTTCATTAATCTCGTAAATGAAGGCACACTTTCAACGCTTGTCCCGCGTGCCAACGCCCGGTGCAAAAAGGCGATAGATGCCGCATTCGGGAAATATCTTGCGATGCGGAAACTCGCCGACACGCCGCAAAACCGTCAAATACATTACACGGAGTTCCTGACATTTACAGGCAAAGAATTTTTCAGCCATCTGAAACGGGAACTTGTTTCGATCGGAGTGCGCATCCCGCTCTGCGACCAGAACTTCGACGAACCCGCCGGAGATACCCGGCATCACTATGACTATGTGGATACGCACTTTTACTGGTGCCATCCGGTAGCGGTCGGAAAAGAAGCGGACGGGCTGCCATCCTACATTGCCGCCGGCTCCGCCATTGCGTCCAATGCGGGAGGGCTGCGCCATGTGTTCCATGTTCCGGTTTCCGGCAAACCCATGGTCGTTTCCGAATGGAATTTCTGTTATCCCAACCCCTGTCTTTTCGAGGGTGCATTGCTGACCGGAGCTTATGCCGCGCTTCAGGATTACAGCGGGCTGATGCAGTTCTATTATGCAGGGCGTCGCGGAGAGGAACAGCCGCGGCCGCTTGAATCTTTCCTGATTTCCGCCAATCCGCTTCAGAAACTCGCCGCCCGGTGCGGAGCATTCTTCTTCTTTCGCGGAGATGTCGCTCCATCGGAAAAAACGGTTCTTATGACGGAGAAAGCCGCACCGCGGATCGGCAGCCGCCTTCCGCTTATCAGCAAAGTCCGCCGTTATTCCACGACTGCTCCGTCGGGAATTCCCGTGATTGCCGTGCCGGAAGAAAGGGTTGATCTCTCCGGACGGGATGTGATCAGGAGAGTGCGTGACGATATGTTTTTTGCGGAACTTCGCAGAGCCGGAATCATTCCCGAATATGAAACCGGACAATCAGGCCGCCCGGTGATCAGTTCTACGGGAGAGATTGAACTTGACTCCGGGCGGCGGAGCCTGAAAGTGATGACGGCGCGGAGCGAGGCTTTGGTCGTTTCACCTGGAGAGCGTTCCGCAGGCAGATTCCTGAGTGTTGAAAACGGGCGGGCGCCCGCAGCATTTTTTGCGGCAAGCCTGGACAACAGGGCATTGCCCGACAGCCGCCGGATTTTACTGCTTCACCTTACGGATGTCAAAAGCGAAAATATGGCATTCAGCGACAAGGAGATGACAATTCTGAAAGATATCGGTTCTTCTCAGCTGCTGCTTCGCCGGAACAAAGCCGCTGCGGAGTTGCGCCTGAACCGTCCATGCCGGGTTTTTGCGTGTGAATATACCGGCGAACGGCGTTTTGAAATTCCGGTTGCGAAGAAAGCCGGAAACTGTCTGGTGACGCTGGATAACAGCGCAGGGGAACAGGGAGTGATGCTCTATGAAGTCGTGGCGGAGTAAGGAATTGCCGCATCATGGCTTCCTGTAAAAACTCAGGAGCTTTTCCGTGATCGTTTCCCACGAACAGGCTTCGGCGTTTTTCCGTCCGTTTGCCGCCAGCCGGGCAGAAAGAGAGGGGTCGAAGTAAAGTTCCGCGATTGCTCCTGCAAGTGCACCGGCATCGGCGGTGTCCGTAAAACGGAGATTGCCGCCGTCATGCCCGAAATCGGCAAGTCCGCCGGTCCGGGCGCAGATCACCGGGCATTCCGCCGACCAT
>DXVA01000150.1:8328-10100 GCA_019408975.1 Lentisphaeria bacterium
GCTTCCAGCACCACGATTCCGAAAGGTTCGTAAAGGCTGGGCAGGACAAACAAGTCCGCCGCTGCGTAAGCGTCGGCGAGATCGGGGGAGTCATACGGCAGATTCGGCAGGAGCAGGGTCGAATCCGCAAGCCCGGAGTCTGCGGCGCGGGCGGAGATTTCCCGGAAATAGGCTTCATCATAGACGACTCCGATCAAAACAAGCTTGACATCGGGCATAGAGGTTTTGCGGAGCCTGGCAAAGGCTTCAAATAAGGTCATCTGGTTTTTCTGTCTGTGGAAACTGCCGACACAGAGAATCAGGGGGGCGTTTCCAAGCTGGTGTTTTTTGCGGAACGCGGCGCCGTCTGCCGAAGAAAAACGCCTGTAATCCACTCCGTTCGGAAGAACCTCCACACGGGTATGCGGATACTGTTCCTTAAGTTTTCGCCGTTCGCTTTCTCCGAGCGAGATGATGGCATCGGCGTCGGCGTGAACCCGGTTTGCCCGGAGGAGGATTTCCAGAATCTTGCCCCAGTTGAAAGTCCCTTGCAGGGGAGCGAGCAGCTGGTCCATCTGCTCTTTTGGCAGATCCGCCTGTCCGCCGTGAATGCTGATCACGTAGGGGACTCCGCGCAATTTTGCGGCAAGGCTGCCCATTGCCCCGATCAGCCCGCCGGTGTGCAGGTGAACCGCTTTCAGGTTTTTTGCCGTCAGGAGCGCGCGGAAAAGCCCGGGGCAGAAGTAATTTCCGCCACGGATATCGAGCTGTTTCCTTGCATCGACGGAGAGTCCCCAGCGAGGATAGAATCCGTGGAAACGGCATACTTTCAAGCCGTCGACAACTTCCTCGCCCGGAACGGAAAGCAGATCAGAGGTAAGAATCCGGACCTCGTATCCCCTGCGCGCCAGTTCCTGTGAGGTATGGAGAATCACGCTTTCCGTTCCGCCCCATTCCTGCTTCGTGAAACGCCTGGGGATTTGTAAAATAGTTTGCTTTTCCATGAGCCTCTGCTCTTTCTCTGATGAATTCCGCAATCCTGAAACTTACTTAAATCCTGCATTATTTCAAGTAATGCGAGTGGCAAAATTCAAGATTTCACGTATATTTCAACAGAACGGAGGCGATTGGCGGAATCCTCGAAATCCCTGTCAGCCGCATCCGGGCGGGCAACAAAAGGTTTTTTGATGGAAAGCGAAGGAAAGATACAGATCTATACCGGTGACGGCAAAGGCAAGACCACGGCTTCGATCGGGCTCTGCGTGCGTGCTCTCGGCGCCGGATTCCATGTCTTTTACGCCCAGTTCATGAAAGACGGAACGAGTTCGGAGATTGCATTTCTGAGGAAAAGCGCACCGGAGCATTTCGTTTATTTCTGCAGGGGCAGCGGGAAGTTCATTCTCGGCACACCCTCGCGGGATGAAGTGGAACGTGCATCCGTCACTTTGCAGGCTCTGAAAGCTGCGCTGGAATCGGATGATTACGATATGGTGTTTGCCGATGAGATTTTCGGTGCGTTGAATGCGGGCTTGTTGACGAAAGAGGAAGTGTTTTCCCTGATGCGGGCGCGTTCCGGGGGAACCGAACTGGTTCTGACCGGACGGAATGTCCCGCCGGAAATTGCCTGCCTTGCCGATCTCGTATCCGAGGTCGGATGCCGCAGGCATTATTATACGCAGGGACGCCCTGCGCTGAAAGGAATTGAATTCTGATGCGGAAAATCAGCTCATTTTTTGAATGGTGGAAACAGGGTGCGAGTGAAAACTACGATGCGATCCTGTTCGATATTGACG
>DXVA01000151.1 GCA_019408975.1 Lentisphaeria bacterium
AAAATTTTATAAAACTACTGTAAAACGGAAATAGAATGATGCAATCCGGAAAATATAAGAAGAAAAATCTGATCTTTGAAAAGGTACCTGTTCAGAGAGATTCCAGCTTTGCAATGGAAAGAGTAACGGCACCGAATATTACTTGTGCTTATCACTATCATCCAGAACCGGAACTGACATTTATTGCTTCCGGATCCGGACGTGTACTGATCGGAACGGAATGGCTTACTTTTTCATCAGGCGATCTTGCGCTGATAGGTAGCAATGTACCGCATTTATATGTATATGTTCCGGATGCTATCCATTGGGATGAGGCTGACGTGATCAAGATTACGCAGAATTTTGTATATGGCCCTCTGGAATGTATCCCGGAGTTCAGCGCAATTCGCAGACTTTTCCATCAGGCAAATACCGGAATTGTTTTTCAGAGAACACCAGAACTGGGGAGAGTTTTTAAACAGATACTGAATTCAGCTGGCGCAAAACGATTTCTGCAAGTTTGCCGGCTTTTGCAATATCTTTCAGACCAGCCGTTTCGTTCACTTAACGCTTCAGGAGAACTGATTCTGCAATCGCAGCAGTATGATCAAAAACAGATTGAGTCTGCTGTTCGTTATCTGCAACAGAATTTCAAACGGAAAATCAACCTGGCAGATGTGGCATCTGAATTAAGAATGGAACCGGAAAGTTTTCGGAAGTTTTTCAAAAAAAGTATTCGGATGAGTTTTACGGATTATCTGCTGGAATTACGGCTTGCCATGGCATGTAGACTCTTGCAGGAAACCTCCTATAGTATTTTGGATATAGCAGAAACTTCAGGTTTTTTCAATCTATCTAATTTTAACCGTATTTTTCGCGCCAGACGAGGAGTTTCGCCGAAAGAATACCGGAAACTGTAAACGGAATTGTTCTGGCACCATGGTTTTCCAAACTGGAATGGCAATCCAGAATTATTTCGGTATTGCGTCAGTGAAGGTTCATGAGAAAAGTAGGGAAGCGTTTCTGGAATCATTAAGGAAAGCTTCGAGGAAAGCAGCCGGCTCAAGACCGCGAGCAGCGGCGGTATGAAGGACAGAGGTAAGGATTTCACGTGTTTTCATTCCGCGTTCGGACTGAGAGCCATATGAAATTTTTCTAATCACGACAAGAGGGCGCAGGCCGCGTTCGGCATAATTGTTTTCACAAGGAATATCGGGAGATCGTATCCATTGAAAAAGGCAGTCCTCCTTTTCCCGGAAAATATTCTGCAAATATTGAACCGCTGGATGCTGTGCCGGATGACGGCATATTTCCATGATTTGCTCTTTGATTTTCAATGCCCGCTTCCGATAAGAATTCAAACTGCCTCCGGAGCCGAACATCCCGATCGCTTTCTTCAATAAAGCGCTGAGTTTCGGACAGAAACATTGAACTTCCGGTTCTTCCGGAAAAGCTTCTTTTTCTTTCTTGATGTCACGCAATAAATGAACGTAACAATATTGGCGCAGAACATTGACTTTATTATATCCGGCATATCGGTCCGTTATCAGAACCATATCGTGCTTTTCTTTTCCAAACACGCTCTGGATTTCTCTCCCCGAACGGCTTCTTCTATGGAGAAAAATCTTAAACCGGTCATTGGCGATCAGCCAGATATAAGCATTCGTTCCATCCATTCTTGTCCCGGTTTCATCCGCATAAAGCAGTTTTTCCGAACACGCATCCGAAAGGATTCTCGAGAAAAGACTTTCCGCCTTCCCGGCCGCATGATGCGCCATATGAAAAAACGTTCCGCGGTTCAAACCGATCCGTCGGATGAACTGCCCGACCGGCGTATTGTGATAATAACATTCCGTCAGAAAATGAGCGATGGCATGGTTGTCATACAACGAATTCTTCCGACGGTTCGGATTCCGGCTTCGAACCACACGCCCGCACTTCAGGCACCGCCACAAGGCGTTTTTCACCACCACTTTTTCCAGTTTCATCGGACGGAACGAATAGGAAAAACTTTGGACCGTTCCCAGCTTTTTCCATTTCGCTTCTTCCATGCAAGAACATCGGAGCGGTTCTTCCTCATTCAACTCTGTCCGGTCCGCTTCTTCCACCTCAAAAAACCTGCGCCCATGCCCTTTATGCCCGGGGCGTCCGCCCCCCTTTTTGGACTGATTTTCCTCTGTGGAATTCTCCTTGAACACTTTTTTCGAACTTGGGGTGCTCCTGCCAAATACTTCTTCATCCCCGCGGCGAAGATTCAGTTTCTTTTCCAGTTCCCTGTTTCGTTTCTGAATCTCGACAAACGCTGTTTCCAATTCTTTTTTCCGTTCCAGTTCCCTGCTCAATTCCTCATTGCGCATTTTCGCCAGCCGCAACTCCGAACGCAAGGAAAATGTATCTTCCCGCAACTGCTTTACTTCTTCCATACAACTACGGAACTCTCTTTCCAGATTCTTCAGGCGGCTGAACAGATCCGCATTGATTGCCTGTTCTTCACAAACTCGGCTTTCCAGCCGCGACACCTCATTTTCAAGAGCCGATATTTTCCGTTTGTAATGACTGCTGTAGTGCAACTCAACCTCGCTTCCGGGACTTATTTACTCCAAATGATAGCACACTTTCTCAAAAGTACAAGCATAATATCTTTCTTTTATTGATTTTTTCCCAATTTTCCGATCCGATCCAAATTCCTCACTGACGCAATACTTATTTCGGATATTTTTCCGTGATCCATTGCATAAAGCCCCTTGACATTTTGGAAAATATGATTATAATAAAAATGATAAAACGTTTAAGATACAAGATAAGGATTTTTCGATGTCGCATCTCACACTGAAAGACGTCAGCCGGGAAGCAGGTGTATCGGTTGCATTGGCATCTGCTGTGCTCAACCGGGCAAACAGCCGTATCCGTGCATCCCGCGAAACTGCACGCCAAATCAGGGAAGTTGCAGATCGTCTTGGTTATATCCCGAACAGTAATGCCCGGGGGCTGAAAATGTCACGGAGTTTTCTCATCGGAGTCATTGCCTATGCCATCGATACCTCATTCGTTCCCGCTATATTGGAAGGCTGTGAAGATTTTTTCCTCAACAATGATTACGGGATGCTTCTTGCCACCTATAAAGACCTGGAAAAACTTACAGTTCATCTGGAAACGTTCAGGCGCCGCAGCATTGACGGGCTGATCATTATCCCCGGACAGGGAGTGGGGCTGCCGGAAAGACTTCAGGCATTCACAGAAATCCCGAAAGTATTTGTTGGTGCCGGCTTCAATTTACCGAATGCTGTTTCTGTCCTGACAGATATTACGGCAATCGCCCGTATTGCCGTAACAGAGTTTGTTAAGCGCAGGCATCGGGTTATTGCGTATCTGCACAATAACGGAACAGGAAAAATCGAAGCCTGGCGCAATTCTCTGCTTCGGGCGGGGGTGAATCCCATGCCGGAACTGGAAGTCTATACAAAGAACTGGTTTGATGAAGGATATGCCCGTGTTCATAAGCTTTTAACAGAGAATCCGCTTGTCACAGCCCTGTTTGCAGACAGTGATACCGTGGCAGCAGCCGCAATACGGGTTGCACATGAGATGAAGCGAAAACTTGCAGTAATCGGTGTGGATGATTCTCCCTATTGCCGGATGCTCACGCCGGAGTTGGCTTCAATCGCTGTTCCGAAACGGGAGCATGGAAGCATTGCTGCTCAACAACTTGTGCTGCTTCTGGATGGTAAAGAAGCACAAAATATTATTTTACAGCCGGAATTCCGATGCAGAGCAAGTGTTGATTCATGATATTTTTTACAATATACTTAAACGTTTTATCAAAAAGGATAATCAGCTTATGAAGCAGTTGCTTGACGGCCCCGACTGGGAAGCGGGCTATTTTATCAGTGAAAAAGAATATGATTCCTGGACCAAACGGACCCGCAATCTCCATAATCAGCTCATGGAATCTGCAAGAGCCGCAGGATTCACCATGCCGGAAGGTCCTGCCGGCGATCTGATGAAGGCAACTGTTCCCGGGTGTGATAAAACCGTGCTTCTGGAAAACGGCTTGATCGAAGACCCTTTCCTGGGGCGAAATCTGGAACGTTCCTCGTGGAGTGAAAAACATTCCTGGGGATTCCGGAAAAAATTCCGTCTTTCCCCGGAAATGTCTTCCATGCGGCAGATACGGCTCCGTTTTGAAGGAATTGATTATCAGGCAATGATATTTCTCAACAATCATTGTCTCGGTTTCCATCGGGGAATGTTCATCCCGTTTGAAACGGAGATTACCGACTGGATTGACCGGGAACAGGAAAATCTGCTTGCGGTTATTTTTGAACCCGCTCCGGATGGCTTGCCCGATCATCAGGATGAAAAACCGGCGGATTTTGCAGATTATCACCGGGTTCAATGCGGTTTTGGCTGGGACTGGGCGCGGAAAATTGTTCCAACAGGGATTTGGGATTCGGTCACTTTGATTGGTTCACAAACGGTAAGGATGCGTGATTTGCATTGGAAAACTGTAAAAACACATGCCGTTCTGAATTTGGAAACAGAAGTTCTGGATAACTGGAAAGGAACCGTTAATATTGCCCTCATACCACAGAATTTTTCAGGTCCCGGACTGGAAATCACGTCGCGATGCGAATACCGAAGCGGAAGCAATGAACAAGCCATCGAATTTGACTTTCCAGAAGCACATTTCTGGAATCCGGCAGGATATGGAAAACCTGATCTTTATACACTTTCCGTTACTCTGGATGGAACTACAGAAAAACGCACTGTCGGATTCCGTGATCTTGCCATGCGCCGGAATCCGGGTTCCCCGGAAGGAGCATATGATTTGACCTTTGAAGTCAACGGACAACCCATTTTTGCCCGCGGCGCCAACTGGGTTCCGGTTGATCTCCTGCCATCAAGAGCCGGGGAAAGTGATTATGAAGACTTGCTCCATCTGGCGGAAACAGCGCATTTCAATCTGTTCCGGATCTGGGGAGGCGGTCTGGTCGAGAAATCCGCCTTTTATGAGGCATGTGATCGGCATGGCATACTTGTCTGGCAGGAATTCCCCCATGCCTGCAGCAATTACCGCAAAGATGGTGAATATCTGGCAGTCAAGGAACGGGAGGCAGAACAGATCGTCCGCAAATTGCGCAATCATCCTTCCACGGCACTCTTCTGCGGGGGAAACGAAGTCCAATATTACGGAGAAGTCCCAAACAGCCCCCTTTATCTGATGTATGCCGGAATTGTGAAAACTCTGGCACCGGGAATCGGATTTCATACCTCATCTCCTGATGCATCCCGTCCCGGAGAACGGCCGCACGGTCCCTGGAACTTTCAGGAACACTCTTTTTACAACACCCATTTCCGGCAATTTGCCAGCGAGATCGGATGCAATGCACTTCCCGAAGCGGAATCGCTGGATGCCTTTATCCCGGAAAATGAACCAATCCCGAACGGACAATCCTACCGTTATCACTTTATGAATCTGTCAGGAGCCCATGATATCCGCATTCCCCTGACAAAGTTTGCAGTTGAAAACGGTTCCCGCAGAGAGTGGTCACAGGCAAGCATGTATGCGCAGGCAGATGCAGCCGGATATATTTTTGAACATTACCGGCGGCTTTTCCCGCGCAGTTCCGGTTGTATATTCTGGCAGTACAATGAACCCTGGCCCACCTGCAGCTGGAGCTTGCTTGATTATTATAAAACTCCAAAGATGGCAATGTACCGTCTTGCCGCCGCCAATGCTCCCCGCAGTTTTTCTGTTGAAGATGAATCCTGGATACTGGCAGCTGGAAAATTCAAGGGAAAGATCTATTTCTGCTCCAATACAGAAGGTTTTGCGGGAACTGTGACTTTGGAGCTGTGGGACGGAGACGGGAATCGTCTTGCCGCTCGAAGATGGGAAGTAAAATTGTCGGCGCCGGTGTCTGAAGTAGGGGCATTGGAAGCGGACTGCTCCCATGCGGGGCACGGCATCATACTGGCTGTCCTGAAAGCAGTGGACGAGTCCGGATGTGAAATTTTCAGAAGTGACCGGATCTATGGCTCACCGGATTTTAAAAATGCGTTTTCTCTTCCAGCAGGAAATATACAATTGTCGGCAACGATTCATAAAAATAATTTGAGCGTAAGAGTAACAAACACAGGAAAAATACCGGTTTTTGCGCTGCGCCTCAAATGCGGGACTCCAGCCTGCTGGAAAAACAATTATTCATCGCTGGCGCCGGGAGAATCCATCACCTGCGATGCGGAACCGCTTTCGGGAAACAGTTTCAAAAGTAAGGAACAAATAGAACTTATTGCATGGAACATGAAAAGTATTTTTGAAAAGAAAAATATGAATATGCAGAACAAGGAAAACGAAAAACTAAAAAAGAAAGAGGTGGAAAGATGAATCATAAAAGTGGCAGGCGTTTGGTAAGTTTCACACTGATAGAGTTCTTTATGAGGAAAAGTTGTAGAATTGGTATTTCATTCCGGCGACAGGGCAGGACGGGACGTTGCTATTCTCCTAATCTTACTTCTTCTTTCTTCATTCAATTGTTGAATTGTTCGCTTGTTCAAATGTTTTCCGTTCCTTCCAACTTCAGAGTTCCTTGTTCATCAGTTCTTACTTCGAGGGTGAAAATGAGAATTTTCACCCTGATCGAGCTCCTTATTGTAATTGCTATAATAGCAATTCTTGCAGGCATGTTGCTGCCGGCACTGAATCAGGCAAGGGAGAAAGCAAAAGCAATTGACTGCGTCTCCAAATTGAAACAGGTCGGTTTGGCGAATAATATGTATATGAATGACTACAACGGATATTATCCCGTGACAGGTTATGTCAAGGTGCCGAATATCACCGATCCGGTTTATGCTTGGGCGCAGATTCTGGCTGAACTGGGATATCTTACCGGAAATTATTTGAAAGTCGCACGTTGTCCGGCTGTTCCCCGCAGTCCCCAGGTTGCGGAATATAACAATGTCAGTACCTATGGTGTCAATTTTGACTACCGGACAGCATTTTATACTTTGCAGGAAGACTGGTCGCTCAGCGGAAAGCATAAGGGATTTGCCCTGCCGCGCCAGATAAAGCAACCGTCGAAATACGTTTCCCATGTGGATTGCATTGGGACAAATTGCGATGCGAAATATCTGGCTTATGCTTATTATCAGTTCGGTTACAAGGAGTCCCGAGGCGGTACTCCTTTTCTGGTTCACAGCAACTTTGCCAACGCGCTGATGGGCGACGGGCATGTTCAAGCAATCGGAATGCAGAATGCCGTAAACTATATTTTTACCTATGTGACGACTCAACGGCTTACCGTTCACGATCTCACCAATGGCTCACTGGTCAAAACGTTAAGCCGCTAATAAAAAAATAATAAATGAAAGGAACATTTTTATGAAATTCACAATCTTGCTGTCAGTGTTTTTCTCCATGGCAATCTGTTCTGCTGATGAACTGGTAAAAAACGGTGATTTTGAAAAAGGAATCGCCCCGTGGAAAAGTGCCCAGCGCTCCGGAGGGAAAAAAGACCTTCATACACTTTCTCCGGATACAAAATATGGAACTGCCTGCCTGAAAGCAACCGGAGATCCGGAAAATAAATACAACAGTTTCATCACATTGGTTCAACATCTTCAGAAACTGGATAATGGAACCACTTATATTTTCCGGGCAAAAGCACGCCCTGCCGTAGCTGATCCCGCAGGAAAAGAGTTTAAAATTGCAATCCGTCAGGCAAATGCTGCCAATGCGGGACTTGGATATACCGGCTTTACGCTGAATCTTTCCGAAGACACCTGGCGCAATTTTGAAATGCGTTTCAAACCACGCAAAGATGCGGTTTCTTACAGTCTTTATGTTCTCGGTTCCAGACTTTCCGGAGACGATGCCGTTTATGTGGACGACATTTCACTGACCCCGGAAACCGAAATCTCAAAACCATTTGCTTCGGAAAAACTGCAGAACAAACCGGGAAAACAACTTTCTCAGGATGGAGTCATGGCAAAAATAAATACGGAGACCGGATTAATGTCCGCTCTCACAATACAAGGCAAAGTCATTCAGCCGGAAGCAGAGAATTCTGCTGTGGTATTTGTTCAAAGCAACGGACGAGAATATACTCTTGATGGGAAAAATACACCGGGAGCAGAAAATTCATTCCGCGCCCAAGCGGAATATTCCTTTGCTGACGGTTTTTTCCGTGAGGTTGTTACCATAGAAGCCTTGAGGGATTTCAATTCGCCGGTCAAACTCGGTGTACGCCACGGTTTCCGACAACAGGACTGGAAGAAGATCATCGGGGCTCTCCGTCCGGTGCGAATCATTCCGGCAACGGAAAAAACGATTTACAGTTATGGAGAAAATCATCTTGATTTGAATCTGGGAGAACTCAATCAATATCAGCATGTCGCATTTCCCATGTCCATACTGGAAAATGAGAACGCATATCTTTTGGCTGGTTCACGTTCTCTTGATGATTTCGTAACAATCTCCCCCAATGCCCCATCCGGATATTTTCCATCCATTCAGCAAAATCCCAAGACGGTAAAGAAGGGGCAGATTTTTCGTTTTGAACTGAATTGGAAACTTTTTCCAAAAGAGAAAAACTGGTTACGGGATCTATGGCGTTTCTACTGCGACCGACTTCAGACGCATCGGAAAGAACTCCAGCCCTATATTCCGCCACGCTTCACCGCTCCGCGCACTTTCTACCCGGGGACTTTCGGAAGTCATACTTATTTTATCAAGTCGCGGGAAGACCGCCTGTGTCCCGGTACCAATGTCTGGTTTTACAGCTGGCATGACAACATTTCTGAACGTTATCCGGTCAGCGGCAGCTGGTGGAGCGCCGGCAACAACTGGGTAAAAAAAATGAATGCGGCAGATTTGAAAAAATATGTTGATTATCTCCAAAATGCTAAAAAGCTCAATTTGATCTTCTATTTCAGGCAACTGGCAAATCTGAACCAGCGTGGAAAAGAATTCCCGGATAATTGGTACCACCGGACTCCCGGCGGGGCATTACATCTTTACGGAGGCGGATATGATGTCAAACTTCCACCACAGGTTGCAAAAGAAACAGGATACGGCAAACTCCCCCTTGGACATTATGATTTCACCAATCCGGAATATCGTGAATTTTACCACAATGAGATCTTCAAGGCGTTGCGCTATTATCAGCCGCGCGCCCTCGGCTGGGATATGGGAAGTGATATTTATGAATTCATTACTATTGCCAGAACTTATGCCACGATCCAAAAGGATAAACTTCCTGTCAAAGTAGCGGCAAATGAGAGTGCCGGTCCCAGTCAACCCTATGCGGATATGGTTTTACTTGAAAATGGCTTGCTTGGAGGAAAAACAGCCTATGACTATGAAGTTGTCCGTGCCTATACCACTGCTGTGGTCTGCTTAGAGCGCTTCAACATCTTCAACTATGCAGTTGCCAATGCTCTGGATGGTCGGAAAACCTGGCTAACCGCGCATGGACTTGCAGAAAACAAACGTTACCTTGATGTTATGCTCGCTAAATACCCAGAATTGCGAAACAAGCGTAACGAAGCCGCCCGTTTCTGCCAGCTGCGTGCTAGCATTTACGATCTGGCTCTCGGTGCCAGCCCCGGCTACATGGAGGAGGCCGCTCCGGTACCGCCGACGTTGAACAGGTTTGCCGCTGATGCCAACGGCTTGTTCATGGTCAACCGCAGTTTCGCTGTAACTTTCACCAACAACTATTACATTGAAGGTCACAAAATAGCATCTGCATGGAAAAACGATAAATCCTTCCGTTTGGTTACATTCAATAATCAGCAGGAAGCCGCCGAAATTTCCGTCCGGCTGGATAAAGCGTATTTTGCTTCCGAAAAATGGTTGCTGGAAAACTTCCGGAAATTCACAGCCAAAGCAGTCTCTCCGGAGGGAGAACAGGATATTGACGTAAAAGTTACTGATGCAGGGAAATACATTACAGTTTCCTGTAGACTTGCCGGATTCACTGCTCTGATGTTCGGCGCCGACAAATAAACTACCGCGATGCAAGCATACGCCCT
>DXVA01000152.1:0-821 GCA_019408975.1 Lentisphaeria bacterium
CCATGCCATCGACTTTGCTGGAAAGTTCTTTCCTGCCCGGATCATCGGATTTTTTCGGAATACCGTCGTTGATGACGGGCGGTTTGCCGTCTTCAAGCATCGTGATGGCGTCAGTTTCAGCACGTTTATCCAGTTTGAATCTTGGAATGTCGCTACCGATGTCGAGGGGAGCTTTTTCCTCCTGCTTCAGCTCGGTTTCCTGTCGGACGGAATTGGGATCGTCATCCCGGTTGAGCATCGGAATAACCAGCAGCGCCCCGACAATGATTGCCGTGCCGAAGCAAATGACCTTGGATGTCGGACTTTTCAGAATGTTTACCAGTTCGGTTGCATTCATGGTTATTTCTCCTTACCGGCTGTCGGAGGAAGCGAAATCGTATTCATTTTGAAGATTGCTTTTTGTTCTGCGTTTTTCATATCTTCAACGGCATTCCGGGTCTGCTCCTGCATTTTTTTCATGGAAGATACTGCATCGGTTTGAGATTCGTTCAGAGGTTTTAACTTTTCTGCTTCAGGAACTACCTTTTTTGCATCGGATGCAACGGTTTTCCTCTCCAATTCCGCCTTACGTCTCCCGATCTGTTTTTCAAGCTCAATCCGAATCATGTTTGCCGCAACGATTTCCGATTTCAGACGCTTGTTGGTGTCGGAAACAAGCTTGTCCGCCTGAGCCTGTGCATTTTTGAGTTTCATATCAGCTTCGGCGTTTTTCTGTTCCACGGCTTTCACTGTTGCCGCGGCATCTTGCAATTTTTTATCCGCTTCCGCTTCTTTCTGTTTGGCGGCTTCGGCTTTAGCCTGCGTTTCTTTCAGAAGTCTTT
>DXVA01000152.1:831-9986 GCA_019408975.1 Lentisphaeria bacterium
CTTGAGTTCAATAAAGGATTTTACCATCTCCGCTTTAGCCTGCATCAATTCCTGAGTGGATGCCCAGAAATTTTTGTGCAGAGAATAGATCTTTGTATTTTCAATTTTTTCCTGCGTAATTGAGACAGTGTAACTTCCTTATGCAGTTCATCCAAGCGTGTGAAATCCTGCTCTTTCAGAACTTTCCGGAAAAGCTGCAAGGCTGGATTGTCGATTTTCTGACGGTTGAGATATTCGATCAGCAGTCCGCCCTCATCCAGCTCCGGATAGAGAACCCGAAGGCGTTGGAGTTCCTCCTCCCTGCGGGCAAATGCTTCACCGCTGGTGGAGGCAACCGCGATCGTCAACGGATTGGCATAATGGCGGATAATGCCGACCAGCGGATATTCGCCGTTATCCACATAATAAGCAAAGCTGGAATATTTTTTCCCTGGAATGTGCTCAGGTGACGGAAACGTCATGACTGCACTGACCGTATCATCTGAAAGCGCCGCAAAACGACGGAAGAATTCCATATTCCCCCTGTCCTTGTTTTTGAGGAAATAGTATTGCTTGCTCTGGCTCATGATGATGGTGCCGAGGTCGGAGCCTTCCGTATCCCGGACCATGAGCTGACCGGCTTCCTGTGTAATGGTCAGGCTCCTGCAGTTACTCTTGCGCAGCTGCGCATACGAACGCTTTGCAAAACTTCCGGCTCCCGGAATCGTGGCGATGATTCGCGGCATTTCCTCAAAAATAAAGAGCTTTTTCAGATTCCTCGGCATGTTGATGATCTGCTGTTGGGCCAGATTGCTGATCACCATGCCGACCATCGCCCGGATATTCTGCGCCACATTCGCCATTTTTCCGATCTCAAAGTGCAGCATCCGTGCCGACAGATCAATATTGGTCACGCCATCGAACAAGCCGCCACGTCCCGACTCCACCGAATATTGAGCTAATCTGGTCGCGATCCGGTTGGTGTCTTCACGGCGATGCGTCGGATCCGGCGTACTGCGGATCATTTCGACGATCTGGCTGTGATAGGGCATATCCTCCGGCTTCATGTATGCATAGGAAAGATTCCGGAGCAATGAATCATTGCCGATGATGTATTCCGTGATCTTCTCATTCGACAAACCGCGATAATACTCCTGAATACGGTACTCGATTACGGAACATTTTTCCGGTTTTTTGGTCAATGCCGCCTCCAGCTCCGCATAACAGTCGAACGATGTTCCGTGTCTACCGGATTGTTGTGGCAGCATCCATTCAATCGTCATAGCTTTTGCGGCGATTTCCGAGCGTAGTTCGGGATGATGGTTCCACCACTCCTGCCATGCCGTATCGTAAAGCTGAATCACATAATGCGAAATGATTGCCGCCCGATCCTGGACGATTTCATCATCCTGCGACTGTCCGCACATTACCGTCAGGAAATTTGTGGCAAAATCCGTCTGATTGGCTGTCAGGGGCGCACCGCAGGTGTCAAAATAATTCAGCGTGAGGTTGTTGTTCAAATCAATTTCAATGAATTCCCCGCCGACGATTCGAGTGAGCATCAGATATGATGCGCCTTCCTCGATAATCACTACCTTGCTGTAGTGTCCGTAGGTCTGTAACAATTCACCAAGCACATTCACTGATTTTCCGGAACCTGTCTGACCGAATACGGCTGCATGTTGTGGTGTTCCACCATAAAATCCGTTTACACATACCAGATTATGGTGGTCCCCATGGAACAATGCTTGAAAATCATCCTCGCAGCCGAGGAACGTACTGTTGAAAGGAATCATCGCCGCAAAAGAGCGATGCAATGTAAACAGCGGGTCCCACTTTTTGTAGTAAAGGTTGCCGGGAAGTGTTTTGACGAACTGCGCCTCGGCCTGAACCGTTTGATCGTACATCATCAGCGAACATTGAAGATTTGCCGCAACCAGACGGACCTGCTCCGTATCCTGCTGGAGTTGTTCCAGACTTTCATTCCACAGATGAACCAGATATTCCGCTTCAAACGGACAGTCTTCTCCTGCGCCCATGCGGTAGATGACACGGCTGAAAGCGTCCACCTCGGAACGGTAGGCAATCGCCGAGGGATCGGCTTCCAGATCGCGCTGCGCCGAGGCTTGCCGCGCCTCCATTTTTTCAATGGTTTTGATCTTGTTCAGAGGACGCAGATTGACGGTCACGGAAATATTCATGATGTTCGTATCCAGAATGACATTGCCGTAAAACGGAGTCAGATCGAAACTCGGAAGTTGCCGCATGACCAGAATGTTGTGATACATTCCATCACCGTACATCCCGTATCCTCGTTCCAAAGCTCCTGCCGTGTTCCGGTCCTTCCCGGAATGATCCTGTTCTCCGAATTCATTCAGATAGATATCACAGAAATTCGAACGGAATATTTTTCTGTAATCCAGTTCCTCCGATGCAAGCGATTTATTCACGGAATTGAAGAAATCCGCAAAGAGATGAACTGAATCCAATTTGTCGATCTGAAAAGAAAAAGCGCCGCGCAGCAGTAGATATTCAGACTCGAAATAATTGGTCACACGCTCTTGAAAAAGAGCAATCTCTTTTTTCGAATTCACATCAAGTGCCCCGTGAATGAACTCCTTCATGTGGCGTGCGATATATACCGTCAAGTATTCCCGCCAGAGCTCGTGATTTTCCATCTCTCGCCGGAATTCGGCGGCAATCTGTTTTCGAAACTCCTGTATGAACGGAACATCGGAAAATTCTTCCGTATCCCGCTCGTATTTTGCAAGGATTCTGCGATAATTGGAGTCTTTCCGGTAGCAGAATTGTAGACGTTTTCCGGAATCAAATCTGGAAAGATAGGATTGCAAATGAAGGCTATGAATTTACCATTATTTAATTTGTCTCAATTTCTTGAGGAGTTTTTGAGAGAGCTTGGTGAGTTATTAGAAAAGGCCGGTTCTCGCAATAGCGAGTACGAGTATTTCTTTCGAGGTGAAGCTAAAACTCATCCCGATGTGCGTCCGTCTTTATATTCAAAAGAGTATTTTATTCAGAATGAAGACTATCTTTTTAAGGAATGTCTAAGGAAGAGCAAACTTCTATTCTACATTACCGTCTATTATTGCTCAAAGATGTAATTTGAATCCTTTGGAAACAGCACAGTTAAATAAGATATTTCAAAATAGAGACTTACAGAGGGAAGAACTGTCTGAACTTTTGTCTCCAAGCATTTATAGTAAGATAAAAATGTATTACAGTATGAAAGAATCAGGTATTTATACTTTGATTATTGATACATCATCCTCTTTTCCTGGTGTTCGCCTAGCTATGACTTTTGAGCTCAAAGCAAATCAAATAGAACAAAGTTATTATGAGTTTATGTTTTTTTAGATATGTAAGGGTAGTATCCGATATTTTGCGGGAGCTTGGCTTTACTTTATATTTTCTTTCGTGGCCAAGCTTTCTGGAAATAAAATTGCTTCGATGACATCAAATATTAGAGAAAAGCTTGAAAGATCAAAGTCGGCAAAACCAAGTTCACTATCATAAATTTTCTTTGCAAAGACATATTTTGAATGTGCGACTTTATTGCCTTGGTTATCTTCAATAAGATCACAGCGGTCATCATAAATATACTTTAGATATTCATCGTCAATATTAGGATCACAAAGACGGACAAAAGATTGGTGTTTGTTCGTCGTTTTATTTTTTTCGATAATTTCTTTAACTTGATTAGAAAATAAAAGGCGTCTCTTGCTATCCGGATCGGGTGTTCCAATTTCCTCATCAGTATAATAAAATTCTATGGATATTTTCTGGTAATTTTGGCGATGAGGAGGCGTTGGTAAGCAAAATGAAAAAACATTGTTTCCCCAATATTTAAAACTTTTTCCAGGCTCGCTCATTTCTCGTATTATTTTTGCATTATCTGCATCTGCAATAAAAATGACTGGTCTTTCGTGAGAAACTTTTGCGTATTCTTTGCACATACGTAACATAGATTCATCACCCATATTTTCAGTATTTTCTAAAAATGCGAGAACCATATTAGAATAGAGCCCCTTTCTTTTGAAATACCGATAAGCATTTTTTATATGCATCCAGTCTGTTTTTCCTTCAGTCACAATTAAAGGTTTACTTTTCTCTACCCGCTCTTTCAGCTTGGCGATCTCTGCATTATCTAAAGGCAAATGATTTCTATATTTCGAATAGATTTCTCCCAAGCGAAGTGCAGCAGCGGCATACGCATTCCATACCTTAAATGACTCTTGAAGCCAATTCTTTTCTGGATTATGTGGTCTGTTAGAAAATAAACGATCTTGTATAATGGCAGCATAATCCAAAATAAAGGTCATATTTTGGGCATAATCCGGCCAAGTTTCAGAAGTTGCAATAATCTGTTCTCGAACTGTTTGACTTTTCTCTGTTTTTGGATCGTTAACCAGCGTAGTAGCAAACCACATATCACAAAAGAATCCACCACATTGCCACATCTCTGTTAAAATACTGTAGTCAATATTATATTCTTGCAATAATCTTTCTGTTATTAAAATCGTGGCATAAATTATTGCTTCAACATTTTCTTCAAGCGTAGAATATTTAAAAGCATGTTCCAGTTCTATTTCAGCTTTTATGCGGCGATGCGTTGCTAAAATTTGCTTTAAAACAAAAGCAGCCTTAAGACCTGCTTTATTTTGTTCTTTTTCTTCATCAGACATTGCCGCAAATAGTTCTATTGAGTAAATAGAGTCAATGATGGTCTGTTGAGCAAGATATTCCGGTCGTCTTTCTTTTACGCATCCATTAAAAATTAAAACTCCTTGACGTAAAATTTCTTGTAGATTTTCATTTTCATATGCAGTAAAAAAATCTCTGACAACACAAAGAGCGGCTTTGTAATTTATATCTTCATCGTCTTCCATGTCGGAGGGCAATTGATTGTTTTTGAAAAAGCTATAATAATTTGCCTGTACACCGTCCATACGATTGCAAGGCCAATCTCTGTGAAATTCTTTGTCTTCAAAGGGTTGGTCTCCGATAACCGAAGTTTCCACTAACCTTCTAACAGCATGTCCTGTCGCCAATGACATGAGAAGCGTTTCGATATTTTCTTGGGATAATTCGGGGATACTCATAAACATTTTCCATATTTAACGAGTTTACAAGAACAAGATTTTTTTCCGGAGATTCCATAAGTCTGCGGTATATTCCCGTTCTGGAAATAGCAAGGAATCTTTTCATATTAAGAGCCAGCTTTCCCGAAAACATTTCATCAAGAATCATTGTCATGTGGAAGAATAAAGGTGCTGTGTTCAAATAAAAACAGATATTCCATTTCTCTTGGTTAATAATTTGACATCCAATAAGATACAGGTTTATGTTATATTCTGTCATAAGAGTAAAATAGCATTGAAAATATTGATTGCAAATCGAAAAATTTGAATTATGAATAAAAATTAGCCCATGTTTCTGGACCACCACCTTTCTTTGATAGCCGATTCGAAAGTGTCCGAAGGATAGAGGGAACATAGATCCGCATCCATATATTTTCGAGGCTGGCATTTATTTGAAATGCAGTTGGATGACGAGGTTCAGAATGTATTCGAGCTGGTGGTCGGAGTCTGTGAAAACGGATATCATGAAATTCTTAGAGTTTATCATGTATTGAACTATCTGCATTTATCTGCAGGATATTCTTGACGCGCCATTCATTTTTTCATTTTTGCTTCGTATTCTTCGCGCCAGAGCTGCTGGGGAGAGGTTTCCCGGAGATGACGCAGAAGTTCTTCCGCTTCCTCTGCTTCTTTGGGAGTCGGTCTTTCCTTATCAGATTCAGATGTTTCAGGGATCGAAACTTTTGTTGAAATCTGCGGTTTCGTTTCCGGAAAGTTTTTTTCTTGAGGTGTTTCCGTTATCTGGAGCTTCTTCTTTGATGCTCTTTTTTCCTGAGGGCATCCGGGCGCTTTCTTGCAAGAGCACGGCGTTCACGGACTTTGATGAAACGGGAGATCGTTGTTTTATCGACATCAAGCCCTTGTTCACGCAGACGGCGGTGAATTTCCACGATGGTCAGCAGCTCGTCATACCACCAGTCCAGAATTTGATCAGTAAACGGGATCAGACAGCTGCGGAATGCACCGGGATGCATGTGTTTCGCTTTGTTTTCATCCATTGTCCTCTCCTTTGATTACGGTATATTATCAGCTTAAAAACTGCGTAATATATCATTTTTTAAAGCTCAAGTCAAGCAACTCTATTTTTCTATTTATTGTTTTATTTCAAAACAGCATAAGAACTGCGTAATTTTGAAAAGCCTATCGGAAGATAGGAAATTGCGTCTGATGAAATCAACACTTGACAAACTTGGAACGAAGTGTATAGTATGCCAAGTGTTGATTTCATCAGCATCAACAAAAAACTTATTTTTCATGAACTTTTCGGCATTTCAAAGGCTTTTACGGCTTTGCCGGATCGGAGTTCAAGGCATGTTTACCGGAGCAAAAATTAAAGCGACTCATGGCAAAGGCGCCGATTTTTATCGGGAGCATCTTGCCAACAACGACTATTACAGCGAGCATGACCGTGTGGAAGGACGCTGGATGGGAGAGTTTGCGTCTGCGTTCGGTTTGTCTGGGCAGAAAGTGACTCCGGAAGCCTTTTCGCTGTTTCAGCAGAACCTCAATCCGCTCACCGGTGAAAAACTGACTCCGCGGAACAATCCCCATGCGGTCCGTTTTTACGATTTTCAATGTTCGGCTCAAAAATCGGTTTCGGTGATGTCGCTGTTCGATTCCTGTCTGGTGGAAGCTCACCGGAAGGCGGTGGCTGTCGGAATGCGCGAGATGGAAAAATTCGCGGCGGTCCGGATTCGCAGGGGCGATAATTATGCAACGAAAAACTTCGCCTATACCGGCAAGTTCCTCTATGCGCAGTATCATCATGACAACAGCCGTCTGCTTGATCCCCAGCTGCACACGCACAATGTGATCGTCAATGTCACGCCGGACCCGGACGGTTCTTATAAGGCTCTGGATGCCTCGGAAATGTACCGGACAATCCGCTACTCGGGCAAATGTTATCAGAATGCCCTGGCGCGGGAGTGTCTCCGGCTCGGTTACGAGATTGAAATGACCCGCTCGGACAAAGGCGAAATCACCGGATTCGAGATCAAAGGCATTCCGGAAGAACTGCTGAAACGTTGTTCCCGCCGTCGAGAACAGATCGACAGGGAGATTCAGAAATTTGTCGCTTCGCGCGGGCGTCAGCCGACGGTGGAGGAAGTCAAGAGAATGACCTTGCAGACCCGCAGCCGCAAGATGCTGGAAAGGACGCAGAACGAAGTTCAGGAGTATAAGATGTCGCTTTTTACGGATGAGGAAAAAGCGCAATTGACCCGAATGGCGTTTGAAGCACGCTTCACGGGTTCGGTTTTTCAGGTTCGCGTGAATCGGGAAATCGCCGTAAAGCAGATTCAGCATGTAGTGGAGCAGTTATTCGAGCGCAACAGCGTGCTGCGCATGGACGCGATTCTGGCGGAGGTGCAGAATCAGAATCTCGGACGGATCGGCATTGAGGAACTTCAGGAGGCGATCAAGTCACTTCCGGGCTTGATTGATCTCGGCAGTCCGGCGGTCAATGCTTATTATACCACGCGGGAAAATCTGGAACGGGAAAACTATGCGGTCGAAACTGTAAATAAAACCAAAGGAATCTGCCGTGACTTTTCCAGTGATTATGTCCCGTTTTCCGAAGCGGAAGATACGTTCGACCACTCCGCGCAGAAAGCCGTGATTGAGGAGATCGTTCGTTCGCAAGATCCGTTTATCGTCTTTCGCGGCGTCGCGGGAGCGGGCAAGACTTCGACCTTGCAGGAACTCTGCAAGTGCCTCAAAAAAGGCGGAGTGGAGAACATTCATGTGGTGGCGCCGACCAATTCGGCGGTGGACGTTCTGCGGATGGAAAAATTCTCCTCCGCGCAGACGGTGGCAATGTTTTTACAGAACCGTGACAAGCTCCCGCCGGACGGCTCATATCTGATCATCGACGAATCGGGTTTGAACTCATTGAAGCAAGGTTCAGAAATCATCAGGCTTGCGATGGAGCATGACTACCGCGTGCTGTTTGTCGGTGACGAACGGCAGCATTCGTCCGTGGAGGCGGGCGACTTCTTCCGTCTGCTGGAGGATCATTCCAACATCACGAAGACCTGTCTTTCGCAGATTCACCGCCAGCAGACCACGGAGTATCGACACGGAATCGAACTGATCGCGTCCGGTTCCAGCAAAGAAGGATTCGAGCATCTGGACGCCAACGGCTTCATTCATGAAAACAAGGCGGGCTATTTGGAAAAAGCGGCGGAAAGCTTCATGCGCTTCACAAACGGCGGAAAACGTTCGCTGGATTGCCTCGCAGCGTGTCCGACTATTCGGGAATGCGAAAAGCTGACCGATCTGATCCGGCAGAAAATGAAAGATGCCGGATTGATTCAAAACGATACCGGAAATATGGTGGAGTCGTTCCGTTCCTGGGGCTGGACCAAGCCGCAGATCGGCAATATCGAAAATTATCAGGTCGGGACAAAGATCTTCTTTTCCACGAAAGTTCGCTGCGTCGGCAAGGCAGGCGAGATGGCGGAAGTTAGAAAAATCGAGGATGGCAGGCTCGTTTTGAGTAACGGGGTGACAATCACACCCGGATCGCTCAAAAACAGCATTGACGTCGGCAGCTCGGTTCCGCTTCCTGTCGGGCAAGGCGATATTGTCCGTTTTACGGTCAATATCCGGCATCCGGAGTATAAAATCAACAATGGAAGTCTCGCGATTGCGACGGAGCGTCCGAATGAATATATCCTGCTGGATTCCAATCGGCGGGAGTTGACCACGATCCGGCTTCCGGAGAATTTCCGGGGGTTGAAATACGGCTGGGTGATGACCTCGCATGTGTCACAAGGCATGACCGCAAAAAACGTGGTCGTGGCAGCGGAAAAGATGTCGCGTCAGGCGTTTTATGTGGCTTGCTCCAGAGGAAAATTCGACCTTGCGTTACACGTTCCAGAAAAGGAGTATTTCAAGGAAAAACTCCTGAACATCAAAACGGAACGTCTTTCCGTTCATGACCTGCTCGCTTCGGAAGAAATTGCAGATCCGCGAGCGCCAATGCCGCCGTCGATTGACAATACTGGACACGAGGCG
>DXVA01000153.1:0-758 GCA_019408975.1 Lentisphaeria bacterium
CCGCAGGGCGTTTTTTCTCCCGGAATGAGCGGCACTCCGGAAGAAAACTGAAATTCTTTTAGTCAAAGATGGATTTGGTTCCCTGTTTCGCGATTTCCACATTGTCCTCCCACATGGCAAGCCCGGTGGCAAGATCCGTCAGAACCATGTGGATGAAGAAGTAAGACTCCTCGGTCCGCCCCGAACGCCTCTGCTGCTGGACAATCTCGCCGGAAAGACTCATATCGGGAGCAATCACGGTTCCGCGTTTCTGGACCGTCGCCTGGTTGAAAAGATCATCGTTTTCAAGTTCGCGCACCTGCCGCACCGCTGTCTCCTCGGCGCCTTTTGCGCCGACAGCCGTTGTCACGACCGCCTGCCCCGACCGCAGAACAGCCTGCCGTATCTTATCGGTCAGGATGCGGGTGTTGACGTTTTCCGCCGTGCTGTTTTTGACACTGCTGATCATCAGAATCGTCTTGCGCCCGTCGGCACGTTTCATCGCGCCGGATTCCAGCATGGAGTTGATGCCTTTCTCCGCCGCGATCTGCCAGTCTTTGAAGTCAATCTGATGAACCGTCGTAATTCCCTGATTGGAAGCGGTGTCGATCCTGACCGGTGCGGAACCGCATCCGGCAGCCACCAGGAGGGCAACAACGGCGGCGGTGGTTGAATAAAACTTGTGATTCATAAGTCAAATCCTTTCTGTAATTGGTCAATTTTCCTTGAAGCTGATGAAGAAATCCCTGCAGTTGGCATTCGGCGCCACGGACTGAATG
>DXVA01000153.1:768-1965 GCA_019408975.1 Lentisphaeria bacterium
ACACTGGACGCGGTATTGACTTTCATGCCTTTTGCATCCAGCCAGTCCACCTTGTAAGAGATATGATACGGATTCGCTCCCATGATGTCGCTCCAGAGCTCGGACCAGAATCCGTAGCGGTTGCTTCGTATCTGAACCTGAAGCTTCATGAGTCCCGAATCGGTCGTGGCTTTGTTGATCGCCAGAATCGTAATACGGTCGCGGCAATAGGAATCGGTTGAGAAATACTGACTGTTGACATACTCCCGCTGAGCTGTTTTGTCCGTATTTTCCAGTGTGTTCACCGAATCCTGACAGGCGCACAGCGCCAGCGCCATTCCTCCCAGCAAAGCCGGAAGGACAACCGCTTTTCTGCATTTTTCCATAAGACTTTCTCCTTTGTTATCCGATTTCGTTTTATTTATTCAAAGATTGAATGAGTTCCCTGTTTTGCGATTTCCACATTGTTCTCCCAGAGCGCAAGCCCCGTTTTCAGGTCCGTCAGCACAAGATGGAATAGGAAATAGCTCTCCTCCGTGCGTCCCTGGACCGTCGTCTGCTGAGTAATTGACCCGGACAGGCTCAAATCCGGCGCGATTACAGTGCCGCGTTTCTGCACCGTGGACTGGTCGAAAAGATCATCATATTCCTTGTCGCGGATTCGCCTCACGGCAAGATCGACGTTGCTGCTGTTGCCGATCGCGGAAGTTACGATCGCCTGTCCCGAAGTCAGAATCGCCTGGCGCATCTTCGCCGTCAGGAGCCGGGAATCGAGGTGCTGAAGCGTATAATTGCGGATGCGGCTGATCATCACGACATTTTTCCTGCCGTCCGCACGTTTCAATGCGCCGGATTCCAGCATGGCGTCGATACTGTCCGCCGCGGCTTTCTGCCAGTCGCGCGGATCAATGGAGCTGATTGTCGTCAAATCTTCATCCGAACCGATCTCGATCATGCGCGCCGTCGTGCCGCAGGATGTCATAATCATCAGCAGCAGGACGGGAAAAATCATTTTCAACATAACGGGAAATCCTCCTTAATCGCTTGATTCCCATACATGCGGGACATAGGCGTTATCCAGTTTGCGAATATAAATCACGGCACGGTGCGTTTCGGGCTTGAGCACCACCGTTTGAGTCCGGTCAAGGGCAAGCGTAATTTTCCGGTCCTTCGGAATCGGGAAATGCGTCACCATGAAACGGCGCGGAACCGTCGCCC
>DXVA01000153.1:1975-9953 GCA_019408975.1 Lentisphaeria bacterium
TCTCTGGTTGCGGCGACAGCGGCGGCAGCGGCGGCGACGGCGATTGCCTTTCCCTCATAATCAGGAGCGGCGATCGCGGCGGCAAGGGAGGCTTTGGCGGCTGTATGCGCTTGCGTCTGTTTCCTGATTGCGCTTTCGGCGCGGCGGATCATCTCCGGCATCGTCAGCTGCCAGTATTCGTCATTGAAAATCTGATGCAGGTCAGCCAGGGCATACAGGGGTTCCGTTCTGCCGCCCGCCGAAACTTTCACAGTGCCTGCGGGCATGGGAGACGCTTTTTCCAGAATCGGGAAACGCCATTTCGCAGGCACCATGCCCGGTATCTGAAAGGAAACGGAACGCGTCGTCCATGCAGGGGCGCGCCCGTCGGCGACTATGACGAACACAATATTGTCGCAAAGGGAATAATTCCACGGCGCGGCATTCTTCAGAGTGTCCGGATACGGTTCGTCAAGAAGTTTCAGAACCGTCGCATAATCCCGCCGTATGAGTTCGTTTCCCGACTGCATTCCATAAAGATATTTCAAATCAATCGCGGCTTCATCCCAGTCATTGTCCCAATAATAGGCAATGGCGGACAGATAAAACGCCAGAGGATGGAACATCGCGCTGTAAACAGGGCGGCGCAGGCTGTTGTATTCCTGATAATCCGGCAGGACCTTGACCAGCCCGAACGCTGAATTGTTTGTCTTGTCGTCAAAAACTTCCGTCTTCATCCGGTAAGGCGGCACATCCCTGCCGGAGTTTTTCCTGTTGTATTCCAGCATCGCCTTGTCGGCGTCATTCAGCAGAAACCGGTACTGGCTCTGCCTCATACGCCGAATCTCCACAAGGGCGTCCTCGAACTGGTCATTGGAAAGATAATCGAAAAATTTGAACATGCTCAGGAGAATACGGTCGCTCCGGAATCCGCTGTAAGACGCCCTGCCGGGGGAATGCAAATCCAGTTTACCCTGAGAATCATGGAGATACAACAGTTTCTCCGCGCGCCGGAGATGCTTGAGAGATTCCCCGTATTTTCCCGCATCCATGTTTGCCGATCCGGCTTCGATATGCCAGAGAAGCGCATTCCCCCCGGTCTCTCCCTGAAACTCATTGCTCATTTCAGATGTTTCCGCGGCAGCCTCATTCAAACGATTGGAATAGTAAAGCCCTGCGACACGCTCCTGGTCGGCCTGTGTATAAACCGTGCCGCACGCAGACAGCAGAAGAAGCGCCAAAACACCTCCCAGGCATAGCGCAAGATTTCCCGCTGTCCGTTTTCCATTCATCTCCCGCACTCTCCTACTGCGCCATCGGATATGCCGGCGGAGGCTGTGCAGCAGGAGCCTGCGCCTGTTTCCGGCAAACAGCGCCGACGGCAAAATCAGCCGCTTTGCCGGTCACGACCGATGCAGTGCTCAACTCCGGCTGAACCGAATTCACGCGAACCGTTCCCACCATCTTTTCCGCCTGCCCGATCACTTTTTTCGTCACAGGATGCACGATTCCCGCGCTCTTGGCATAAACCAGGAAAACATCTCCCGTTTTCACGCCGCCGAGAGAACCGCGCGTCAGGTAGACCTGTCCGCCGTCCACTCCCGCGACCAGCACCGGATCGACCTGCTCCAGAATGGCTCCGGTCAAGGCGGCGACGGCGCGGTCAAGAAGCGCGTTGGTATAATCGGCGGCAGTCCAGTCGCGTTTCTCCGAAGCGGGAATTTCCGTGGAACGCATTGTGAATTTGAAATCCCCGGAGGCGATGACTTTACCTGTTTTCACTTCCAGAAGCTTGAAGTCCGCCTGAACGGTCGATACGATTCTGGAACTGGTCCCTGCAATCTGCGTCGAACTTGAGATCAGATTGTTTTCCAGGCGTGTCAGGTTCAAAACGAGAATATCGTCCGCCACGGACATCTGCGCAATTCGGGAATACTGCCCGCTGTCCGCGAGATCGAAATCGACCATTTTTGACTCAGCGGCGATCTTGTCGAGATCGGCGCGTTCCAGCAGTTCAAAAACGCCGCTTCCCCGAAGCGAACTGCCCAGCTTGCTCCCGAAAGCCGTGGCATCCGCCGCAGAGATGTTCCTGCCTGCAACCTTCACAGGAAGGATTGCAAGTTTGCGGACGGCATCCGCGCCTTTGGCGAGAAGCCCCATCTTATCCAGCGCAATTTCCATGCGGGCAATCAACTGCGCAAAGGAAGCGGCGTCAACAACAGCTTTCCTATCCGCATCGACTTCTCCGGTCGTGCAGTTGACAAGCATGAAACTCATCGTGTATTTGTTTCCGAGTTTCGCCACAGTATAATGCAGAAGCAGATTCACGCCGGAAACCTTGCCGAATCGCGCCAGAGTCCCGCGGTCATCGACCAGCCCGGATTCCGTCTGAAACTGATTTTCACGGAGAATCGCCTCCAGCGCGGAACGGGTCACGACATTGTATTTTCCATTGAGCTTCGCCTCGATCCGGCTGGTCAGAGCCTGAATCTCATTTTCAGAAAGTTTTGCACGGTTGTCCGAAGCCACCGCAATTTTTTCCTTCGGCGCCGCGCTCAATGCGCCGCCGGCAACGAACAGACAGAGAAACAGTAATGATTTCCACATGTTCCATACCCTCTTTCTTATTTTTTATCCACGGCAAAACGTGCATTCATCGCTTCAGCCGCCTGCTTGAGCGCATCCTTCATGAGATCCTGAAAAAGCGAATCATTAACAGTCTGCGCAAATTTCGTATTCATCAGGGACTGTTCCCCCGTGACGACTTTTGAGAATACAATCTGATTGGTTTTGAGATCAATCACTTTCACAAGCACATCCAGTGAATAATTAACCCGGTCCGTCTTGATGCCGTAACCGGAAAATTTCTTATGTTCCGTTTTCAGATCGGCAACCGTCCCGGTCAGGACATGAGTCGCCCCGCTTTTCTCGGAAAACTCCCGAATCCGCTGATCGGCATCCTCCGCAGTCTGGGCGCGCCCGAAATCCAGAGATTTCAGCGCGGCTTCGATTCCCTCCCGGTTTGCAAGCGAGAAAGTCTCCGGATATTCCCCGAGATAACCGGTCATATATTCCGCGCCGATTACAACGGGACGCTGTTTTGAATTCAGAATCTTCCTTGCCAAAGCCTCTCTTGCAGCGCGGTCACGGGCATTATCCTGAAGCCCCTGCCCGATTGCCGTCATTGCGGCGGCACCGGCGACACGAGCGTCAATCATTCTCACAAACCCCTGCATCCGGTCGTCAATGCTCTGACGGTCCGCATTGTTGAGAATCCCTTTGTAAGCGGTATCCACCGGCTTATCCTTGATCAGGCGCAGTTTCTGCCCGACAAGATCAATGCAGGTGAAATCCAGCACAGCGATCTTCATTTCAGGCGTTTTTGCTTCCGCAGTCTTCTGCGCCTCCGCCGCCCCAGACCGAGTACAGCCGCCAGACAGCACAGGGCAAATCCTTTTTTTATCATCACCGACATTTCTTCATTCCTCCACGTTATAATTCAAAAACACTGATGACGTCCACCGCGATCTTCAATCGGCTGCGTTCCTTGTAAAGACGCCCTTTCATCTCGCGTCCGTTCCGGAGAACCAGCACTACCCGGTATGAGCCGTCGGGAAACGTTCCATCCAGTTTCACCATGGCGCATTTTGTTTCGATTCCACAGTCCCGCAGGCCGCGCGTAGCGATTTTCGCAAGATCGACACTTTCCAGTTCCTGTTTTGAAATTGCAGCTCCAGTCTGTACATAAACCCTGCGATCAGGGGCGAAAATAAGAAATGCGGCAAGCAGTACAGCCAGAAGGGTAGCGATTCCTGCAACAATCACAACCGATTTTTTCATCTGCTTCCTTCCCTGTTGATATTTCATCCGGTAAAATATCCGGTACGGACTCCAGTTTCAAGCGTTCTTTGTGCACTCTTGAACGTTTTTCAAGATAAAATTGCAAAATGCAATCTCCGTAATTGACTGCATCTTGCTTTTTGCAGGAACCGTTCGCCTCCCGCAAATCATATTTTTTTATTTTGAACTCAAATTTCATAAGTTGGCACGCCTCCTGCTATCATGCTGGTTCAAAACCTGGAAAGGAGACTCTTATGACATCAAGCCGCATAGAACAGCCGGAACATATCAGGATCAAAGGACTGACAAAGATATTCGGCAGAAACCGCAGGAAAGCGGTCCAGCTCTTCCGTTCCGGCAGAAGCCGGGAGGAAGTCTATTCCGCGACTCAATGCAATATCGGAGTTTACAACATCAACTTTTCCGTCCGCCGGGGAGAACTCTTCGTCATCATGGGGCTTTCCGGAAGCGGGAAAAGCACTCTGATACGCACAATCAACCGCCTGATCGAGCCTTCCGCCGGCGAAATCTGCATCGGCAATACAGAAATCACGCGCCTGAATAACGCACAGCTGCGCGCGCTTCGCAGAAAGCGGATCAGCATGGTGTTCCAGCACTTTGCCCTCTATCCCCATCTGACGGTGCTTGAAAACGCTTCATACGGACTGAAAGTCAGCGGCGTTCCCCGCGAAGAACGGGAAGCGAAAGCATGTGAAATGCTGGAAATGACAGGACTCAAAGGTTATGAACAGCACTATCCGCACCAGCTTTCCGGAGGAATGCAGCAGAGGGTCGGCATTGCCCGTGCTCTCGCGGTCGATCCGGAAATCATCATCATGGATGAGGCTTTGAGCGCGCTTGACCCTCTGATCCGCCGTGAAATGCAGCATGAAATTCTCGCACTGCAACGCAAGCTCAACAAGACCGTGATCTTCATTACCCATGACCTTGATGAAGCGATCCGGCTTGCGGACCGCGTCCTGATCATGAAAGACGGCGAAATTGCGCAGATCGGAACGATGGAGGAAATTCTGAGCAAACCCGCCAATGAGTATGTCGCAAAGTTCGTCAACGCGGCAGACAAAACAAAAGTCATTACGGCAGGCGCCATCATGAAACGCGTCTATGACGTCATACACCTCAGCGACGGACCGCGCACGATGCTCCGCAAAATTCAGTACAGCGGTCTTTCCTCGCTGTTCGTTACAAATGCGCAGGGCATCATCTACGGCATCGTCTGGGCGAAAACCGTCAAGGAGCACCAGTCCGTAAAAAATGCAAATGCCCAGATGCTGATGGACACCGACATCAAAACGATCAACAAGGACGCGCCTCTCAAGGAAGTCGTCGCTCTGATGGGAGACTCTCCGGCACCGGTGGCGGCGCTGGACGACGACCGGAAGTTCCTGGGAGCAATCACCAGCGGCGCACTGCTTGCAAGTCTCGCCGCAACCAACGGAGAACATAAATGATCACATTACCGATAGGATATTATTTTGAACGATTTCTGAACTGGCTTGTCACTCACTGCGCCGATTTTACGAGATGGTGCTCCGCGAATATTGATGCCTGCGTGGACTGGCTCAAGAGTCTGTTCTGCGCTCCGCCGGAGTGGGTCATGATGCTGGTTTTCGCTGCAATGATCTATGTCATCAGCAAACGGAAACTTCTCACGGCGGGGGCGATTGCAGGCATGTATGTGATTATCTGCCTCAAACTCTGGAGCGACGCCATGGATACGATGGCGCTGGTCATGATCTGCACCGCGGCAGTCGCAGTCATCGGGCTCCCGCTGGGTATTCTGATGACATTCAGCGGCATACTCAAGAGAGCGGCCATGCCTCTGCTCGACATTATGCAGACCATGCCGGCCTACGTTTACCTGGTCCCTGCAATCGCGTTCTTTTCGATCAGCAATACAGCGGGAGTTTTTGCCACGGTCATCTTCGCCCTGCCTCCGATCGTGCGCATGACGGTGATCGGCATCGAAGAAACACCTCCGGAACTGATGGAATGTTCGGAGGCTTACGGTGCAACCCCGTGGGAACGGTTGCGGGATCTTCAGCTTCCCATGGCATTGACATCCATTCGTGCAGGATTGAACCAGACCGTCATGCTGGCACTGTCGATGGTCGTCATTGCATCACTGGTCGGAGCCAAAGGAATCGGCAGCGTTGTCTGGGCCGCAATCTGCAACGGAGAAAAAGGCGTCGCCTTTGAGGGCGGGCTTGTCATTGTAATTATTGCGATCATCCTCGACCGCACCCTTCAGGCGGCGGGCGGCGACAAGCAAAAAAAGAAAGTGACTCAGAAAATGAAACTGACGGCAGCAGGAATGATCGATATCCTGCTGGTCATAATTTGTGCAGCAGTTCTGATCTATTTCTACCTGGTCGGAACAGATAAGAATCCGTCCCCCGGATTCCGGCTCATTACATCCACAACCCCGGCAATGATCGAAGAGATGGACTACACAATCAAAAAAGGAAGACTGCTTGCCGCCACGGCATGGGAACCTCACTGGATGAATGAGAAACTGAATATCAAATATCTCAAAGATCCCAAAAAAATCTTCGGCGATACGGAAAATGTTTACACCGTCGTTCGCAAAGGCTTCAAAAAAGAGCATCCGGAGATTGCAAAGTTTTTCAGCCAGTTCAAATGGAAGCCCTCGGATCTGAATTCGCTCTCCCTGATCTGTTACGGTTACGACGGGGATTTTGAAAAAGGCGCAAGAGAATGGCTCAGGAAAAACCCGGCACTGAAAGCCGCATTCCTCAAGGATGTCAAACCGGTTCCCGGAACAAAAATCAAAATGGTGGATATCGGCTACTACAATGAGCTCGCCACCAATGCCATGCTGAAAATCCTCCTGACCGAGCATTTGAAATGCAAGGTGGAAAATGTTTCCACGACAATTCCGATTGCATTTGAAGCGCTTGCAGGCGGGACCCGGGATGTCATGGTCACAGTCTGGCTGCCGAACTATCATAAACGCGAATATGCGGCAATTCAGGATCGTGTGGAAAATCTGGGAGCCAACATGGAAGGAGCCAGAATGGGAATCATCGTTCCCCGATATGCGCCGGCAGACTCCATCGAAGACCTTGCCGAATACCGCAAGGAATTCGGCGGGAAAATCATGGGCATCGAGCCGGGGCAAGGCATCATGGTGCTTACGGAAAAGGCAATCGAAGAATATGGGCTCAAATGATCACGCTCTGCCCGTATTCGGGTTCTGTTTGCCGGAAACATGTTCCACGTTCATCTTCAGGATCGCAAGCATATCCATCATTTTGTCCGGAGCTTTCAGTTCGTGCCCGGGGTCAAAGTGTTTCATGAGACAGGACAGAGCGGCTCTCTTTTCCGGCAGGGACTCGATCAGTTCCAGCTTCCCTTCCAGAACGGCGGAGCGATAATGGGCAGTCCACTTACAGCTTTCCGGTCCGGCGGAAACCAGTCTGACGCCGCTTTCCACCATGAAGCAGCCGCAGGGATTCTTCCTGATGCAGTCGAGCTTGCGTCCCTCCGGCGCACAGTGAAAATAAAGCGTAATCTGATCGCCGTCTACGGAAAAACCGTAATTCAAGGCGACAAGATAAGGGCGTCCGCCGTCCACAAGCGCAAGGTGCCCGTATTCGGCTTCCTGAAGGATTCCGGTGATTTCACCCGGATCATCGATTCTGCGATCGGAACGTCTCATTTTTCGCGATTCATCCATTTTACGTTCTCACTGATTTTAAAAATTGATTCCATGACGCGATGCCGGCGTTGCGGAAAATACTGCCCGTCCGGTTCAGATGCGCCTGATAAGATATCGCACAAAAAAGAAAAAGCAACTTGCAGAAAGGGAGAAACAGGCATATGTTTGTCATTATGAAAAAGAAAATCATTCCAAGTGGAGGTGTCCGATGCTGAATATACTGGTGGTCGATGACGAGGCAAATATACGAAAGACATTGATGCTGTGGCTGAAATCCCACGGACAACAGGTGCGTCTGGCGGAAAACGCCGGAAACGCAATGGAAGAAAACCGCAATCATAAATTCGACCTTGTTTTCCTTGATCTGCGGCTTGGCGATGACAGCGGGCTTGACCTGATCCCGCAACTGCTGGCGGATTCCCCATGGCTCAAAATCTGCGTCATAACCGCGTATTC
>DXVA01000154.1 GCA_019408975.1 Lentisphaeria bacterium
GTCACGGAAGGATCATCCGGAAGAGCATAATACGAATGTACAAAATAAAAGAAGGAGTCCTGTTTGAGCCCCTTCAGAAACGGATTGCCCTGATCAAAGCGGATGGAGTTCCAGCCGATCTGCGGAATCTTCTCCCCGAGTTCGGGAAAGCGCAGAACACGTCCGCGGAATACGGAAAGCCCAGGAACTCCCGGCGCTTCCTCGCTGGAATCCAGCAGCATCTGCATTCCGAGGCAGATTCCGAGAAACGGCACGTTCCTGCGGACCGTCTCCCGGATGAACGGCACGAAACCGCTCCGGTTCAGATGCTCCATGCCGTCGCCGAAGTTGCCGACGCCCGGCAGAACCACGCCGGACGCACCCTCCGCTTCGGAGGGCGTATCCACGATTCTGATCTTCCCGCCGACGTATTCCAAAGCCTTGGAAACGCTCATCAGGTTTCCCATTCCATAGTCGATCAGGGCAATGAAACTCATCGGGTCAGACTCCTGAGAATGCGGCAAATCCGCCGTCCACAGGGATCACCGCGCCGTTGACGAAGCCGGAAGCCTTGTCGTCCACAAGCCAGAGCAGTGTGCCGAGCAGATCCTCGGGTGTGCCGAAACGTCCCATCGGAGTATGTGTGAGAATCGTGTTCCCGCGCGCGGTCAGGGAACCGTCCGCATTCGTAAGAAGCGTACGGTTCTGATCGGTCAGGAAAAACCCGGGAGCGATCGCATTCACGCGGATGCCGACCTTGGACATATGGGTTGCGAGCCACTGGGTAAAGTTGCTGACCGCCGCCTTGGCTCCGCTGTATGCCGGAATCTTGGTCAGCGGGCGGAACGCGTTCATGGAGGAAATATTGATGATGATGCCGTGTCCGTTCAGCGCCATATCCCGGGCGAAAACCTGTGTCGGAAGCAGTGTGCCGATAAAGTTCAGGTTGAAAACGAAGCCGACGCCAGCCGGATCAAGGTCAAAGAAAGAGGTCTTTCCTTCGGTGGAGCCTTCCGCGTCCGCTTTGGTGACGAATTCACAGGAAGTCGTTCCTTTCGGATGGTTTCCGCCTGCGCCGTTGACCAGAATGTCACAGGGGCCGTATGCGTCCTTCACCGCCTGATGAGCCGCCAGCAGGCTCTCTTTTTCCAGCACGTTCGCGGCGATTCCGATCGCTTCGCCGCCGTTCTTCTTAATTGCCTCCGCCGCCTTTTGAGCGTTTTCAAGACGAAGGTCGAGGATTGCGACCTTTGCGCCGCACTCAGCCAGAGCCGCAGCCATGGAACTGCACAGGATGCCGCCACCGCCGGTCACGACGGCGACTTTGTTTTTCAGATCGATGTTCAGAGGAACACTCATGATTTCACTCCTTTTGTTTGTAGGGTTCCGGATAAAAACAACCTTGTAATATACTCCGGAAATGCAAATCTTAAAATGATTTTTGAATAGTTGCGCGGAATATTTTCATTTCTCTTGCAATATTGTATCTGAAAACGTATATTTCATAGAAAAGAAAATTTTAATGTTTCAAGAGAAGGTGCCAATCCATGTATCAAAAACTGCTATTCTGTTCCCTCTGTGCAGCGCTCCCGATGCTGCTCTCCGCCGCCCCGGAGCCCGAAGCCGGCAATGCACAGCCGCTGATCAACAGGAAAGGGCTCGATCCCGAAAACTTCGCGGACCGCTCCGTTGCGGAAACGCTTCTCAATGAACGGAAGGCATTGATCCTCAAAATGCACAGAACACGTCTCGAACTGATCAGGAAAGACCCGAAGCTGAAACGGATTCACGCCCAGATCACGGCGCTTTACAAAGAACTCGCCGTGGAGCTGGACTCCAGGCGTGAAATGACCCTTCTCAACAGCGACCTCAGGCTGCTCGACTCAAAAATCGACTCCCTCCAGAAAAAATAACAAGGCGGAAATACCATGAAAGAAACCTATGCACCCTGTTCAAACCTGATCGACGGCAAAGCCATCGCAGAGGCGGTCAACCGCGAAACAGCCTCGGAAGTTGCAAACATCGCCAAACAGTATGGAGCCGTTCCCGGACTCGCAGTCGTTCTCGTGGGCGACAACCCGGCGTCCCAGGTTTATGTCAACACGAAAGTGAAAAAATGCGCCGAACTCGGCATCTATTCCGAAAAGATCGTGCTCCCGAAAGAAACAACGCAGGCGGAGCTCCTTGAGGTAATCGACAGGCTCAACCACAATCCGACCATCCACGGAATTCTTGTGCAGTCTCCGCCCCCGCCGCAGATCGATGAAGCGGAAATCGTCAAAGCGGTCTCCCCCGACAAAGATGTGGACTGTTTCCACCCGCAGAATGTCGGCAGAATGCTTCTCGGAGACCTGACCGGATTCCTGCCCTGCACGCCATACGGCGTCATGCAGCTTCTCCAGCGTTCCGGCATCGAAACCGCCGGAAAAAACGTGGTCGTCCTCGGACGCTCCAACATTGTCGGCAAACCGATGATGGCGCTTCTCTCCGCCAAAGGAGTCGATGCGACCGTCACGATGTGCCACTCCCGGACGAAAAACCTTGCGGACTTCACGAAAAAAGCGGATATCGTCATTGCGGCGATCGGCAAGCCGGAATTTCTCCGCGGCGACATGGTGAAGAAAGGAGTCGTGGTGATCGACGTCGGAATCAACCGCGTCACGGCTCCGGATACCCCGAAAGGCTATCGGATCGTCGGTGATGTCGCATTCGATGAAGTCGCGCCGAAAGCCTCGAAAATCACTCCGGTCCCCGGAGGCGTCGGGCCGATGACCATTGCTATGCTGATGCAGAACGCGGTCCGTGCGTTCAAGGCTTCGCTCAAAAAATAAAAACGTATCGCGCGGAAACGAAGGGAGGATGCCATGCAGCTGATTTTCATCCTGATTTTTATTTTCATCGTATTGAGTGTTCTCGGCAAAATCGCCAAAGCGGCAAAGACGGTGAATACGACGGCAAAAAAAGCACGCCGCGGCACGTTCAATCCACTTGACGGGCTGGGAAAAGTGTTCAATGCGTCCGCCCGCAACGAGGCATGGATGAAAGCGGCGGGCGACCTCGGACTCTCTTTCATCCGCCCGTCCACGATGTATGACAATCCATCCATCGCGGGACGAATCAACGGATTCGATATCTACGTCACGACGGAACGGGACCCCGATCAGACCGTCTACCGCATCACATTCCCCAAAAGCATCGACATCGGGTTCCTGGCAATGAGAGACAAGGCGGTCACAATGCTCAATCGTCAGTTCAGCGGAAGGAAACGCCTGGAGAAAATTCTGAACCTCCTCCCGGACGACCTGATCAACAGCGCCGTCTCCGCTTATGAGGAAAAACCTCTGACCCGCTTCCTGACGCAGGAACGGCGGGATGCGCTCCTGAAATGCCTGATGCTTTACGACACAGTCAAGATCGACGACAATTCCATCACGGTAACTTACGACGGAATCGAACAGAACCCCGAAAGGCTTTGCGCGCGGATCAATACCGCGCTGATGTTCGCCAAAGCGTTCGGCTGCGACGTGGAGCCGGCAAAAGTAAGCGGCAAACCGGCATCCCCAGACGGAACCGCCACACTCCCGAACGATATCAAAGTCATGGCTCCGCCGGAACCGCTCCCGCAAAGCCCCCCGGTCAGGGAGGAACCTCCGAAGCAGGCGGAACCGTCTGCCCCGGAAACTGCGCCGGAAGCGATTCCCGACAACCATCTTCTGCGGAAAGAGGTGCTCATTCCAGCCCTGTTCGGTTCAACGTTTGCAGGAGCGAAGGAGAAGGAGCTTTTCGAAAGGGTCAAAGGCAGGGAGGTCGTCTGGAGCGGAACCGTAAAAAGCGAATATGAATTCGGCATGGATTTTGTCTTCGGCAATCAGGGCGGAGTCAAGACAACGCTGGAGCTCATGGATATCCAGCAGGGCACCTACTCCATGAAGATAAAAATCAAGGCTGTCGTCTGTTTTCCGAAAGAGGACCTCCAGAAGCTCCGCGCCCTGAACGGAAAAGAGATCACATTCAGCGGAATATTATTGAAATTTGAAAGCTTCGCCAAGGAGGTCTACCTGACTTCCGGCAAACTGGCATAAGGATTTTGCAATGAGACCCAATACACCGGAACAGAAATCCGCCATGCTCGGCATCGGACTCGACAACAAAGACGGACACAAGCGCATCACCAAAGGCGACAATTTCATGCTTGTCGGCGGCTCCGAGGAGACGCATGAGCGCATGACGGAAACCGCAATCAAAATCAATGAAAAGCTCTCGTCGCGCGGCAAATCTCTGGACGATGTCTCACCCGAGGAATTCCGCGACATCGTGGACGAATGCACTCATTGACTGTTCCTTCCTCCCCTCGGACAGGCGCGCGCCGAACTCCAGTGCGACGCACATGCAGGGAGAATATCCGGGCGAAGTCGAGAACTCCCCGGTAAACGGGTCCATCTGCTGTTGGAATTCGCTCGTCCGCAGGATCGCCTCAAGCCAGCGTGTCATGAGAATACGCAGTTCCTTCCCATATCCGTAGAATTCGAAATACCGCAATGTGCGCAATGCCGCCAATGCCTGCGACGCCCCGCCCCAGCAGTTCAGGCACGGCGGATACATGAACTCCGGATCATTCGCAGCAATCGAAGACAACGGATAAGGAGTCCAGAACGCCTCCGGATTCAGAATGTAGCGCCGGAAAATCCGGTCGGCAACAACTTGTGACGGCACATGTTCCCCCAAAACACGGAGCCCCGCATCCCCTGCAATCCTGCAATGCCCGAAACCCGGAATCCAATCGAAATAAAATTCACGCTCCGGGTCGAAACAGTATTTCCCGATACTGTGCCGGGTCCGTTCCGCGGCGGCATGATATTCCGCTTTCTCCTCTTTCTTCCCAAGCGCATCCGCCATTTCCGCAAGAGCAATCCGCATCCCGTAAAGGGTCGCGGAAAGATCAGGCGCAAGACGCGGCACCACACCGTCCGGGCGGTTGCGCGCCTCTTCGCGGGGGCAAAGTTTCGGAACACCGTTCCAGCGCGGCGAATTATCATGCCCGGTATCATACTCGCACCATGCTTCCAGCAGATCCAGACCGCGCGGATCACGGTGCCGCACCAGCCATTTTTCCCATCGGGAACAGGCTTCATAGCTCTCTTGCAGGAAACTCTCGTTCCCGGTCATCTGCGCCAGTTCCCACGCGGTTGCAGCAATGGGTACGACCTGCTGAATCTGGCTGTAACCCGCCCTGTCTCCCAGAATGTAGGCGGGAAACTGTCCGTCCTCACGCTGATGCAGGTAAAAAATACGGTGGCTCATCAGTGCGATTTCCGGCAGAACCGGCGCCAGCGTCTGGCTCTCATGCGGACCGCATTCCAGCCAGATGCCCGTGTAGATTCCCCCTTCCGTCAACACTCTTTTCCCGCCGGAGCCGAATACCGGAACGCAGTTGCGTTCCAGTCCGGCAAACGCCCTTTCCCGAAGTTTTTCCAGCTCTGAAGGCGGCAATACAATTTCTTCCGGTATTTCCATGATGACCATTCCCGATTTTCTGAAGACTCAACGTGCCAGCTTCACCAGAACCGGAGTATAAGGGGGAAGCACAACATCAATCTTCCTGCCGAGAATCATCTTTTTCTCTTTCCCCCATTTACCCTGCCGGTAATCCGTCCTTACGACACTGTCACCGGTCTTGAACTTCCAGTCTTTTGAATTCCATGGAATTGAAATCTTCTGTTCTTTTGCGGTACGGTTTGCCAGGACAAGACCGATCTTTCCCTGTGGGGAAACATAGCATTCCGCATAAACCTCCGGTACCTTTTCGACCACTTTCCTTTTCGGTTTAATAAACGGAATATGCTTATCCCAGCCAATTTCAGAATACGGCACAGCAAGCTGCGGCGGGCGCAGAAGCTCCCCGAAAAAGAGAAACTCCTGCCCGGCACGGCGGAGCGCAGTACACTCCTTCAGTTTTTCCATGGCGGGGCGTGCTTCCGGAAGGGTCAGGTCATAGGTATCGGACAGCATGAAAGTTTCAAACCAGCCGAGCTGTTTCCCACGCACAAGCGCGCTTCCGGTTTTCGCCATGAAACGGTCCATATCCTTGATCTCGTCCATTGTCATCCGGAGTCCGATTGCGGCAATCCTGTCGGAATGCACAGCCTGAAACATCGGCAAAGCATTCGGATTCATGTCCACATGCCCGCTGATGGAACCGTCAACATAGCCGATATGAGTTTCCGTCATTCCCTCTCCGGTGATGACCGGTTTGCGCCCGCCCCACTCCGCCGCCTTGCGAATCCGCCCGAGAAATTCACGCTGCCCTCCGGCATAAAAGTTTCCGCCATGCCCTTTATGATCGTGATTGACGGCATAGCAGAGTTCCGGCATTGCGGCAATCTCATCCATATACAAAGCGGAAACAGGATAAAAATGCAGGATTTCGCATTGAATCCGGCTGATGCGGTTTCGCCAGAACTCTGTTCCATGGCACATGGTCACCATGTTATAAATCTTGAGATCATATCGCTCCGGCACAATGTCCTTGATGATGGACTCCCGAACCTGCAAGCCATCATGCCATTCCGGCAGATTGCGGTCAAAATAATGGCTGTTCACATATGGCGCACAATGAACTCCGGCTGCCTCCAGTTTCGTTACAGCCGGCAGAAAATCGGGGCGTGCAGGCAGATAATCGGGATAGAACTGGTCAAATGTGATGTGTTTGTGCCATACATACCAGTGAAAAGCAAAATCCTCACCGAGAATCCCGCGCAATTTCAGAAGGCGCGCCACCAGTTCATCCATTTCTTTTTCCGAGGAGAGAATTCTTCCCTGCTGGTGTGCCGCTCCTCCATGAACCCATACTCCGACATCGCGGAACCACGGAGCATAATCATCACGCTGGGCAAAGGTCTTCCATGTTTTATCCGCGAAATGCGTACGGTAATATTTCGCGGCGTCATACCAGTCGCCGGAAAGCACTCCGACCATCGTCGGATACGGAATTTCCCACTTCCCAAACCCGGGCTGATCTGCGGCAAAACGGAATTCCGTCATGAACGACTTCTTGTCCGGTGCGCGTTGTGCGATGTACTCTTTCCGGTAGGCATCCGGATCATGCGCGGCATATTACAAGGTTCCGCCTTTGCCGTCGCAATACCCGGTCAGCTGCATGGACATGCAGTTCGGATAGAAATACTTCAAACCGGCATTGACACGCGGATGCAGAATTTTTTCACTGGAATTGACCGGCAGAATCAGATAGTCCGTCAGGCTGCTTCCGGCAACTTTCGAGCCAACACCTTCAATGCGCGGGAAACGAACCTCATACAACTGATGTTTCGTCCGGTTGTCCATGGCGATCCGCCATTCAGCGATACCGTCATCATCTCCGAGCGCCACCGTCACCGTTACATCGACCGTTCCCTGCAAGCCTTTGAAAGTATTGCCCAGATAGTTCAGGCTCAAAACAGTCCGTCCTTTCTTGTCTTCGGACACAGTGTGCCGGTACTCCTTTGCGCTTGATCCGTCAATTGCCATGGAAGGCTCAAAATCCGTGGAAAAACGCGGGTGGTTCATGATTTTCCTGTCCGGGTTCTTCGGATCCCATAACGCAATCGTGAACAAATGCCCATTCGGCGTCTGAATGAAATCCGCTTTCCGCTCCCGGTCACGGATCTGTCTCAAGGTAAAATCATTCCGGTTGAAACTGATTGCAACCTTTCCATTCCGCAGGATCAGTTCGTTTTCTTTCTCCGCAACATCGGCGGCAGTCGCTGCAAACATGGTAAAACATCCCAATGCAGCAGCACTCATTTTCATGAACAGCTTCATATTTTTCTCCTTTTCCTGTAATTATATTTATTTTTTCTCTCTCTGCCAATAATAATATTCCACAGTAAATCCGGGTGTATCTTTCAACAGTTTTTGCGCCGGCATGGTTCCAGCGTGCCCGTCTGCAAAGGCACATGCAACCTGCCTGTTCTCATGTTTGAGAGGAAAATATGTATGATTCATATTGTTTTGAAATCCCCATGTAACAGTCCAAATCATTCCACTGTGACTCATATCACAAAAATTAATGGTTGCCGATGGAATTGCCACACTGCCTAACTTATACCACTTCGTCGTCGCATCTATCAAACCGCTTCCATCTGCAAGATAAACCGCATTATAGGCATAATGGCATTTTCTTGTCGGATACATTGCTTTCTGCATCGGACATCCCTGACAGATTTTGGTCGGAGTATATGGTTGCATCGGTTCATATAAAAAGAAAAAATCAGTATCCCATTCCGGACGTCCGGTCGGGCAGAACTGCATCATCCAGTCATTGTAATCATTGGAATACATCACAAATCCCACGCCTAACTGCTTCAGGCTGCTTGTACATGCGATTGTCTGCGCTTTGGATTTCGCCTTGTTCAAGGCAGGCAGGAGCATTGCGGCAAGGATGGCGATGATCGCAATCACAATCAGGAGCTCTATAAGGGTGAAATTTCCAAATCCATGAATGCGGAAACCCGGGGAATGGCGGGAAAATGCGGAACGAAATATATTTTTCCCTTTTTCCTTCCCCTCTGCCCTGTTCCTGTTTCCCGACGATTTCATTTGATATACCTCCCTGTTTTTTCTTTGCAAATAACTTCGGCTGATCTTTCCGTTTTTATATTATAAGCTATGCAAAACGTTTTGTCAATACCTGAAAATAAAAAAATCTATTTTTTCTTTTTGATACTTGATTTTTCCGGAAAAGACATCATCTTTAATAAGCAAAACGTTTATAAATACAGAATGACGGATCAGAAAACATGGACATCAGGGAATTCGCAAAACGGCTGGGGGTATCGACGACGACGGTCTCTCATGCGCTGAACGGGAAGCGTCCGGTCAAAGCGGCGACGAAACAACTGATTCTCGAAAAAATGAATGAATGGGGATATGTCCCGAACACCAATGCGCGGCGCCTTGTCAGCAGTAAAACAAATCTGATCGCCTTCTTTTCCGATTCCGGAGATACTCTTGCCGATCCTTATCAGCTGGAAGTCACGCGCAACTTCTGCCGCCTCCTGCGCGAACGCGGCTACGATCTCCTGCTCGATCTCTGCCACACCGGTGAAACCGACCGCTATGCTTCACTGCGCAATCGCGTCAGGGCACATTCCATCGACGGTTCCATCATTATCGCCGGGTCCCTCACGGAAAAAGATTTCGAAACGCTTGCCGCTCCCTATGCACCCAGCGTTTATATCGACACACGCGGACTCGGAAGCATGAAAAATGCGGTTTCCATTTCAGTTGACTGTGAACCTGCCTACACGGAAGTGTTCCGCTGCCTGAAGCAGACCGGCAGGCGACGTCTCGCGTTTCTGGCACGTCACGATAAAGACCCGTTTTATTCTTTCTGGAGGAATGCCCTGCCCGGGCACGGATTCAAGTTCAATCCGGATTTCTGTGCTTTCACGGAGGAAGATATGGAACAGGCACGGGACGCCGCACTCCGCATGCTGCTGGCATCCCCGCGCCCGGATGCAATCATCGCCCGGACCGATGCACAGGCGCAGGGAGTTCTGCGGGCGACTCAACAGCTGGGGCTGCATGTGCCGCAGGATCTCGCCATCGTAAGCCATGGCGACGTGTTTTACTCACGCGGTTCGGAACCGCCTCTTGCAACAGTGTCTTTCGACTATAAGAAGCTGGGCGCCATGGCGGTTGAGGCATTGTTCGAGATGATCGAGCATCCGGACAACATCCTGAAACCTGTCGTCTTTACGGAGCAATTCTTTCCACGCGGGTCCATCATAACCGCCGGTCGCTCCTGACACCCCGTGAAAAGACACCGTCCGATCCGGAAACCGGAAATGAACTGCCGTGATGGAAGCACACCCGGAATCTTTTCATTTTCCTGAAAAATCCATATTTTTTCATTCCGCCCCCTTGACAATTTTTCTTTTTTCGATTATAATTAGTATAAC
>DXVA01000155.1 GCA_019408975.1 Lentisphaeria bacterium
TGGCAGGGTTTTGAACTGAAACGAATCATCATCGCACTCTGCGGCTCCCTTCTCACTCTGCTTCTTTCGCTTTTCATCCGCTGGTTCATCAGAAACAAATGGTGGAAAATCACATCAAAACTGTATCTCACGAAAAATCCCGGTTCCTTTTGCGCACTTCTTGCCGGCCCGCTTGCCGCCTTTCTGCTTTTCAGCGGCGTTTTCCTGAGCTTTCTGCCCATGCTGCTCTGTCTGCCGGAACGCGGGTATATCTTCTTTGAGAAACTCTATTTCGGGCTCGTCACCATCGCGGTAACGGCACTGATCCTGAACCTTTTCAAACTGTTTGACGCCGTTCTGTTGAAACTCTTCACGCGGAACAGGAGAAGCACCAGCATGGACAGTCTCGCGGTCAAAGTGATCGGGCGTGTGATCCAGATCGTGATCATCATGTTCGCATTCTTTTTCCTCTGCGAAAATGTGCTTGGAATCAATATCACCGCGATTCTCGCCGGAGCGGGCGTCATCGGGCTTGGCATCGCATTCGCCGCACAGGACACCATCGCAAACTTTTTCGGTTCCCTGATGATCATCATCGACCGGCCGTTCAAGGTCAACGACTTCATCCGCATCGACGGCAGGGAAGGCACCGTGGAACGGGTCGGGCTGCGCAGCACCGGACTGCGCGCTCCGGACGGTTCTCTGGTAACGATTCCGAACAAAACCACCGCCAACGCCACAATCGAAGATGTTTCCTGCCGCCAGACAATCAAACGTGTCATGACGCTGGGGCTGGTCTATGACACTCCGCCGGAAAAGATGGAACGCGCCGCCGCCATTCTCCATGAGATTCTCGACAGCCACGAATCAATCGACCCGAAACTTCCGCCGAAGATTCATTTCACGGAGTTCGCAAACTGTTCGCTGAATATCCAGGTCGTCCTGTGGTTCAACACCACAAACCTCTGGCAGAGCCTCGACTGGGCGGATGAAATCAACCGCACCATCCTGAAACGCTTCAACGGCGAAGGACTCGAATTCGCATTCCCGACCAGCACAACCTATCTTGCCTATGATTCAAAGCGGGAGGTTGAACTCAAAGTCAAAGAACTGCCGCAATCCCCCGCCGCAGAAGCCGGAGAGAACAAAGATTGAACTGCCCGTATTGCCACACAATATCACGTTTTCAGAAAAAAGTTGAACCGGAACCCGGAAAAATACTTTCATATTTTCATATTTATGCTATTTTTCCGGATATACTTTGCAATCCATTTATTTTGAGGTTCCTCTATGGCTGGCGAGAATGAAGAAAAAGTAACGACATTCAAATTGAGATATGTGATCTGCGGAATCGCGCTCCTGCTGTTCCTGCTTTCGATTTTTTCCTACAACAAGGCGGATCTGGCGGTGCTTGACGGCGGATCGGCGGAACCTCTCCGGAACTGGGTCGGTCCGCTGGGCGCCAATATTTCACGGGCACTGTTTTATATCTTCGGACTTGCAGTCTATCCCATCACAAGTCTTATGATCATCTGTCTCGCGCGCGGTTTCATGCCCTATCCGTTGAAACGGCGCGGCTACATCATGGCGCTCTGCGTGACGATTCTCGGCATCGTGATTCTGCTGGCGCTGTTTCCGCAGGAATTCATTCTCCATACGGAGCGTCTCGGAATCGGGCACAGCGGCAAGCCGGCATTCGCGCTCTCCGGCGGCGCCCTCGGCGCCCTGATCGCCGCCCCTGAAACGGAAAACATTTCCGCAGGGATTCTCCGCCGTTACATCGGCACAATCGGCACCATGGTCACGGCGCTCTGTCTCATTTTTTCGGGTCTTTTCTGGATTTTCATGCAGGACTGGAAAAACATGATTTTCGACGCCATACGCGGAACATCGCCGGGAGGAGCCGGAAAGCAGCGTAAAAAAGAGCGTGAGCCCATGTTTGAAGAAGAAAATCCCGAAGCCGACGGCAAAGCCGGAAAACAGAAATACCGTCCGGAATTCGAGCAGGATGAAAAACCGGAAGAGGGCGAAGCGCAGGTTCAGGAAACGGAAAAGACAACAAAACGCGCATTGTTCGGGTTCATCAGGAACAAACCGGCGGTTCAGGAAACGGCTGAGGAAGAACTGCCGCCGGAAGCAGAGGAAAATCTCAAGGAACTGCCGCCGGTGCCTCCTCAACACCGCTCCTTCACGGACAGCCTTGACGCGACGGAACGCCATGCGCCGGAACGCGACGATGCGTTTGCGGATGACAGGATGCGCCCGTCGCAGGTCACACGTTCCCAGATGCAGAAACGCCAGGCTCCTCCGATGCAAAGCGCGAATCCGGCGAATTACAACCTGCCGCCGGTGCCTCTGCTGGATAAACCCAAAGACGTCAAGAATGAGGATGACGAACACCTCAAACAGGCATCCGCGATTCTTCAGGCGACGCTCGACAGTTTCGAGATCAACGGCAGAGTCGCCGATACCGTCGTCGGCCCCCGCATCACACGGTTCGATATTCAGCTCGAGCCCGGCGTAAAGGTGGAAAAAGTTTCCAATATCCAGAACAACATCGCCATGGAAATGAGTGCGGAAAGCATCCGTATCCTCGCACCGATCCCCGGCAGAAACGCCGTCGGCATCGAACTTCCGAACAAAGTCTCCAACATGGTGTTCATCCGCGAGCTGTTCGAGTCCGAAACGTGGAGAGGCTCCAAAGCGGATATCCCGATCATTCTCGGCAAGGATGTTTCCGGCAAAGTCATGATCGCCGACCTCGCAAAAGCGCCGCACCTGCTGATCGCGGGCTCGACGGGAAGCGGAAAGAGTGTATGCATGAATACGCTGATCATGAGCCTGCTCTTCAAATTCTCGCCGTTCGACCTGAAACTGATCCTTGTCGACCCGAAATTCGTCGAACTGGAGATGTACCGTCCCCTGCCCCACCTGATCACCCCGGTCGTGAACGACCCGAAAAAGGTGCCGTTCGCGCTGCGCTGGGGAGTCAACGAGATGGAACACCGTTACCAGATGCTGGCAAAGGTCAAGGCGAAAAACCTGAATGCGTTCAACTCGCGCCCGCCCGACCCCGAACCGGTTTATGACGAAAACGACGAACTCATCCCCCCGAAACTGCCTCTGCTGGTGATCATCGTCGATGAGCTTGCGGACATCATGATGACGGAAGCCAAGAGCGATGTCGAAACCTCCATCTGCCGGATCGCGCAGAAAGGGCGCGCCGCCGGAATCCATCTCGTCATCGCCACCCAGACCCCCCGTAAAGACATCATTACGGGAACGATCAAGGCAAACCTGCCGACCAAGATCGCGTTCAAGGTTTCGACGGTCATGGACAGCCGCGTCATTCTGGATGCGATGGGCGCGGAAAAACTGCTCGGCAAGGGCGACATGCTTTTCAAGGGCCCAAGCGGCGAAACCGACCGTATTCAGGGATCGATGGTCTCCGACCCTGAGATTCAGAAAGTCGTGGATTTCGTCTCCAGCCAGGTGGAACAGCATTTCGATACGAAAGTCGTGCTTGAAAAACCGGAGGAAGAGGAGGACGAACCCGATGACGGCAAAAACTCCTTCGCCGAGGAGGAGTTTGACGACGACAATACCAGTGACTATGTCAAGATGGTCATTGCCAAGTATCTGCAACCCGGCGATGACGAGAACCTGAAAAAAGCACTTGACATCATCATTCGCGAAAGCAAGGCAAGCACCTCCTATCTCCAGCGCCGTATGGGAATCGGTTACAACAAGGCGGCGGAAATCATCGACAAGCTGGAACAGCGCGGAATCGTTTCTGCCCCCCTCCCCGGAGGACAGAAGCGCGACATATTAGTTTTCGACGAATTGGGAAAACCGGATTGATTTCTCGACAATCCGTGTTATAATTATTAAGAAATATGAAATAACAACGGTGCATCATGGCTGACGAAAACAATAAATTGAATGCCGAATTAAGAAAAGTGGAAGACGATCTCTTTGCCGCGGATGATTTTTCCGTGAAAGACCCCGTCCCGCTTGACAATGCCATGAAACCCGTGGAACAGCCTGATTTTGCAAAGCCGCTCCCCGTTGCGGACGAGAATTTGAGCCCTGTCGAAGCGGGCTTTGTCCCGGTCAGAGAGGAAATCACGCGGGAAGCGCCCCATGAAAACCCGCCGGAAATCCGTATCATGCCGGAAATCAAGACTTTCTCGGAAAACAGGCCATTTCATAAGAGCGACGTTTTCAACGAACCCGTAAAGCCGGTTCCTCAGCCTGACGCTCCCACGGAGCAGCCGGCAGAGACCGTGAAAGCCGTCCCGGAGGAAGTTGCAATGCCAGTGCCGGTGCCGGAGGAGGAAAAACCTGTGTCCATGCCGGTAACGGAGGAAAAAATCCCGCAGACAATACCGACTCGGAAACAGGAAACGGAACCCGCTCCTGTCCATTACGCATCCGTCCAGCATCAGACGATTGCCGTCCGCGATGTGGAACACGCTTCGCTGGGGACAATTCTCCGCGAAGCCCGCAATGCGGCGGGATTAAGCGCGGAACAGGCGGCGGATGTCACGAAAATCCGTCTTGATTATATCGTCGGCATCGAAAACGATGACTTCAAACGCCTGCCGCCGGTAGTCTTCATCCGCGCCTATTCACGCACACTTGCCGGTCTTTATAAGCTGGACCAGGCAACGCAGGACGTGATCATGCGGAAAGTAAACGAACTGGAAGCTCCCGCGGATGTCCCTGAACAGCTCCTCCAGAAGCTGGAAAAAGATGTTCAGGTCAGTGAAGAGGAAACGAAAAAACTCAAGCGGATCATCCTTTATACCGGACTGGTGATCGCATTGATCATATCCCTGACGATTACCTGTATCGTGGCGGCGGCAGTCGGCAGGTCCCGCAACAGGGTGCAGACTCCGGCGGAGCAGAAAACCTCCGTGCCGGCATTCCAGTCCGCCGATCTGGAAAAGCTGCTCCCGCAGCAGGTTCCCGAAGTCAACGTTCTGGAAGTTCCGCAAAAGAAATAAACCATCTTTCAAATCCGGCACACCTGCGGAATCACATCCGGAACAGACCGTATTTGATGATGCAGCGGAGAGCGGAAACGCCGTCTTTCCATGAAATCTTTTTGCCCTCGGCATATGTCCGGCAGGAATAGGAAACCGGAACTTCATAGAACAGAATATCCTGGCGCGAAGCTTTCAAGGTAATTTCCGGTTCAAATCCGAAACGGCATTCCTTGAGTTCAATCTTTTCCAGAACGGAGCGCCGGAACATTTTGTAACAGCACTCCATGTCGCTGAGCGCAAGATTGGAGAACATGTTGCAGAATGCGGTCAGGAATGCATTGATCTTGAGATGCCAGAAGTACATGACACGGTGGGGAAGCCCTTTGACAAACGCCTCGCGCGCGCCGAAAACAAAATCAGCCTTGTTTTCAAGGATCGGTGCAAGCAGGCGCGGCAGTTCCTCCGGATTGTATTCAAAATCGGAATCCTGAACCGTAATGACATCCCCCGTGGCAAGTTTGAAGCCTGTATGAAGCGCGGCTCCCTTGCCGCCGTTTTTCTCATGACGGCAGACCTTTACGCCTTTGGGCTCCCATGCCTTGAGCTTTTCAAACGTCCCGTCTCCGGAACAATCATCCACTGCGACCAGTTCCACTTCGACCCCCGGCTGGAACTTGACGTTTCTCACACGTTCCAGCACGGCGTCAATGAATTTTTCCTCATTGTAAACCGGAATTACGATAGAAAGTTTCATATTCTCACCATTTTTCATTAGATAAATGGAACTTTACGACTGGAAAAGTTGTTTTTCAAGTAATAATGTAATGGAATTATGCAAAAATACGAAAAGATGTATGATATCCGCAGCGTTCCGGCAGGGAATTCCGTGCATGGCATGAGGTCTGCGGGAATACGGATATGATACAGAATACAGGAAGAAAAAATGAATAAGAATACCTATCTGAATGTGCTCGTGACCGTAATCCTGATTGCGATGGCGGTTCTCTGCTTCGTCTTTGTCAGCGCTCTGGATCAGCTCCGTTTCGCAATGGAGGACATGAACCGTTCCATGAAAAATATCGAATCCCGCCTCTCCAGTCTGCGCGCCGTATCGGGATACCAGCCGGCAGGAACAGCTCCGGACAGCACAGGCGCCGACGTCGCAAACCGCCGGTATTACGATCAGAACGCGGATCAAGGGGGACGCCTCATCAGGGCATTCAGCGCGGATGTCGGCAATATGAATATGCTCGTCACCAATGACGCCTACGTTTCGGAAATCTGGTCCAAGACAATGGACTCTCTCGCTGACCGCGACTATGCCGATGACGGTTCGGGCAAACTCAAACCGATGCTGGCGGAATCCTGGACAATTTCACCGGACAAACTCAAATACCGGATCAAGCTCCGCAAAGGCGTTCTCTGGCACGATTTCAAAGACCCTGTTACGGGAAAGGAATGGAAAAACAGGGAAGTGACCGCGCATGACTTCAAGTTTTATCTGGACGTGGTAAAAAATGAGGAGGTTGACTGCGCTCCTCTGCGCGGTTATCTGAAAGACATCGACCGGATCGACGTCATCAGCGATCATGAATTTGAAGTGATCTGGAACAAGCCTTATTTCCTTGCCGAGGACATTTCGCTCGGGTTGATTCCGCTTCCCCGGCATCTTTACCATGCCTACGAAGGCCCATTCGACGGCAGAAAATTCAATGACGACCATGAACGCAACCGGATGGTCGTCGGATGCGGCCCCTACCGTTTCGACAAATGGGAAAAAGGGCGCAGGATCGTGCTCCGGCGTTTCGACAATTATTACGGCAGGAACCTCGGCATCATGCCGCCGGTTGAAACAATCGCGTTCGATATCATCCAGCATCCGAATACGCGCCTTCAGGCGCTGCTTTCCAATGAGCTGGACCTGGATTCCCTTTCCGCCGACCAGTGGGTCAACCGTACCGGCACCGGAGAATTTCAGAAAGACGGTTCGCTTGAAAAACTGCAATATCCCTCCTCCATGTATTCCTATATCGGGCTGAACCAGAAGAACGAACTGTTCCGGGATAAAAGAGTGCGGCAGGCACTGAGCCACCTTGTCAACCGCGAGAAAATTCTCAAGGACGTATTCTTCAATCTTGCGGAAATGGTCTCCGGCCCCTTCCCGAAAACAAGCGCCTCTTACGACCGGAGCATCAAACCTTACCCGTTCGACATCGAAAAGGCAAAACGGCTGCTTGCGGAAGCAGGCTGGAAGGATACCGACGGCGACGGCATTCTGGACAAGGACGGCAGACCGTTCCGTTTTACACTGATCTACCCGAATGTTTCCGTAAGCAATCAGAAGATGCTCCCGATCATCAAGGAAGATATGGCAAAGGCGGGTGTTCAGATGGATCTGCTGGGAATCGAGTGGTCTGTGCTGGTTCAGCGCCTTGAAAAGAAGCAGTTCGACGCATGCACACTCGCATGGACAGGCACCTTGAAGCCTGACCCCTACCAGTTGTGGCACTCCTCGCTGGCGGAAGTGAATGCGTCCAGCAACCATATTGCGTTTACGAATCCGAAAGCGGATGAACTCATAGAGAAGATCCGCCTCTGTTTCGACCCCGCGGAACGCAACCGCCTTTACCATGAATTCCACAGACTGATCCACGACGAGGAACCCTATCTGTTCCTGTTCGCGCCTCACAGTCTGGTTGCGATCAACAAACGCTACAACAACCGCAGGCTTTTCCATGACGGGCTCAAGACCAATATCCTCTGGGTAAAGCGTGACCGCCAGCTTCAGGTTCCGGGGTACTGAAAATGGACAACGCACAGAAGAAAGCATGGAGGCGGCGCCTCCCGTTCTGCGTGACGCTTCTCCTCCTGCTTTCCTCATCCGCTTATCTCTTCCGTCCGTTCTGGTTCGACGAGGTTCTCACACTGGATAATTTCGTGATGCGCCCCCCGCTGTCGCGCATTTACTTTCTTTACGAGATACCGAACAATCATATCGTCTTCTCAATGCTGGAAAAAATCTGGATCGACTTTCTGGCGCTGTTCCTGAATACGCCGTTTTTCCTGTTCCGCGGACTCTCCGTTCTGGCGGGAGCGCTCGCGGTCTTTCTGCTGGCGAAGCGCATGGCCCGTTCCTGCGGAATCTATGGAGGAGGTCTCCTCTGCGCGGCATTTGCGGCAAGTTCGGCATGTGCCGTTTCCGCCACCGGCATTCGTGGCTACATGCTGGGATTCCTGTTTACGGTTCTTGCCCTGCTCTTTGCGGAAAAGATCGTGGCACGCCCTTCCCCGTCCGGATTCCTCGGCTTCTTTCTGATCTGCCTCCTGTCCGTCGGGACAACACCGACCAATCTGGCTGCGCTGGAAGCAGTCGCACTGTTCCATGCGCCTTTCTTATGGAAACGGAATCACCGGCTTTTCAGTCTGCTTTACCTGTTTGCGGCTCCAGTCCTGGCATTGGCCTTTTTCTACGCGCCGATCCGCGGGAAATTCCTCCGGTGTCTGCAACTCGGCGAAGGATGGTTCTCCGCGGAAAGTGCAATCTGGAATCTTTACGCCTCTTTCGCACTGATTCTTCTCGGCTCGCTTCCGTTCTGCATCGCAGGTTTCTTTTATCTTTGGAAAAGATATCCGCGCCTGCGACCGATGTGCATTGCGGGCTCTCTCCTGTTCCTGCTCCCGCTTCCCGCATTTTTCGTATTCAAGGCGCCGGCATTTCCGCGCGTTTTCTTCCCGCTGTTTCCCATATGGCTTCTTGCGGCGGGGTATGCGTTCTGCGCATACCTGAAAATGGCAAGACGGAGCCCTGCGTTAAAAACTCTGCCGCTGATTCTGCAAATCCTCTGCACGGCATTTCTGGTAAACGCAGGGCATCATGCAAGCGATGCCCTGTTCGGAAGCGGGCGGCGCGACGACATCACTCTGCCGTATTACGCGAGAAACGGTTTCGATCCGCAGAAAATCGTCTCCCTGATTCAGGAAAAATTCAAATCGGGGGAACATCCGCTGGTCTTCGCCAGTTTCGACTCGGATTACCCTTCGGTTCTTTTCTGCGTCTCCTGCACGGACCTGCCGGAAAACACCGTCATTACGGATCTTCCCAACAGGGAGAAGATTGCGAATCTGGATTTCCATACAGGGAAACACTATCTGATCACAAGCGGTAAAAATGATCTGGAACAGACAATGCGCAGATTCGGCTTCTCCGTTTCCGAACCAGTGTGGGTCGGTGCCTTCCAGCGTCTGGACCATGTCGTCAAATAATGCGGAAAGAGGTTTGAAAAAAGAAGGTACCGTGTTATGTTATCTGAATCGGAATTAACAGTTTGGAAACAGATGGAAGACAAGTCGGATCATATCTTGGTAATCGAGGCGGGGAAAAGCCATTCCCGTTACCTGCGGGATCTCTGGCTCTACCGGGAGCTTTTCCTGATCCTTGCCTGGCGGGATATCATCGTCCGCTACAAGCAGACGATTATCGGGATCGCATGGAGCATCATCCGTCCCCTGCTCGGCATGATCGTGTTTACGGTCGTTTTCGGCAAACTGGCGAAACTGCCGTCGGAAGGGGTGCCGTATCCGCTGATGGTCTATGCGGGAATGCTGATGTGGCAGTTTTTCAGCAGTACAGTTTCCAGCGGCAGCGAATCGCTCCTGGGCAACTCCAACCTGATCTCCAAGGTTTACTTTCCGCGCCTGATCATCCCCTCCACCAGCATGACGGTCAGCCTCACGGATTTCCTGATTTCGACCGTAGTCTTCATCCCGCTGTTTTTCTGGTACGGGACAATCCCGTCATGGAGGATCGTTTTCCTTCCATGCTTCATTCTTCTGACGGCAATCCTGTCTTTGGGCGTCACTTATTTCATTTCGTCCCTGAACGTCAAATACCGTGATTTCCGTTATGTGATTCCGTTTGCGCTTCAGGTCGGCATGTATATATCCC
>DXVA01000156.1:0-5712 GCA_019408975.1 Lentisphaeria bacterium
GCTTAGAAGGCAGTTGCTCTATCCTCTGAGCTACCAGGGCATCATGTTGAAGTCACATACTTTAACTCATAACTCAAAAAATGCAATAATAAAATCAAAGTTTTTTATAAGATAATTTGAATATTGTGGATCAAAGGTTATCTTTCTATTTCAGGTTAAGGAGCCGGTGACGGAAATGAAGATGGTTTTTACTAAAATGCATGGGGCGGGAAATGATTTTATCCTCGTCGATGACTCTGAATCGAAATGGGACCGTTCCCCTGAATTCATTGCGGGTATCTGTGACCGCCATCTGGGGGTCGGCGGCGACGGAATCATCTATCTTGGAAAAAATGACGGCGGCGATGTGATCCGGATGGATTATTACAACAGCGACGGTTCCGGCGCGGTCTGCGGAAACGGACTGCGCTGTTCCGCCTCTTTTGCCTATCGGAAAGGGCTTTCGGGCGGTAAAAAGGAGATGGTGTTTCTTTCCGGCGGGAATCTGCTTTCCGCCGAGGTCAAAGACGATGCGGGAGCTTCCGTCAGGACGGAGCTGCTGGTCACGGAACCTTTCCGGAAGTATGAGCTGGAAGATGCGGAAATTGTTTACAAAGGCGGGGTGGGAGTGCCGCATTTGATCAAGGTTGTGCCGGATGCGGAAACGGTTGATATCTGCCGGGAGGGGCGGCGTCTGCGTTTTCATGAGCGGTTTCAGCCGGAGGGCGCCAATGTGGATTTTGTTTTCTTCACGGAAAAGAACCTGCCCGTCGTTGTGAGGACTTATGAACGCGGGGTGGAAGAGGAGACTCTTGCATGCGGTACCGGATGCGCTTCTGTCGCCGTGGTTCTGCACAGATTTTTCGATTTTCCTGAAAAACTCTCGATTCTTTCCCGCGGAGGAGACATTCTGGAGATTGAAATAATCAAAGAATGTAATATTTTAAAAGGGGTTTTTCTGACGGGGCCGGCAGTGACGGTTTTTGAAGGGGAACTCTGTAACTGATGCAATGACGTTTTAACATAAATCTAAGGAAGTCGTTATGGAACTCAAGGGCGTTTATACCGCAATGGTCACACCTCTTTCAAAGGGCGCAGTGGATTATGGAAAGCTGCGCGAAATTGTGGAGATGCAGATCGCAGGCGGAGTTGACGGAATCGTGCCGGTCGGGACAACTGGGGAATCTCCCACGCTTGATGCGGAAGAACACATGAAAGTGATCGAAGAAACCATTGCCGCGGCGGCGGGGCGCTGCAAGATTATGGCGGGAACCGGGGCAAACTCCACAGCGGAGGCGATTATCCTCACGAAACATGCCAGAAGTGTCGGAGCTGACTGCTCCCTTCAGGTGACTCCTTATTACAACAAACCGACTCAGGAAGGCATTTACCGCCATTTTTCCACGATTGCTGATACCTGTGACATCCCGATTGTACTTTACAACGTGCCGGGCAGAACCGGTGTCGGCATTGCCGCGGAAACAGTCGCGCGCCTTGTGAAAAACCGGAATGTGCTGGGAGTGAAAGAGGCGGCTGGTTCCGTGGAACGCGTGTCGGAGATTCTCAGCCTGTGCGATACTTCCATCATGTGCGGAGATGACAGCCTCACGGTTCCCATGATGCTTCTCGGTGCAAAGGGTGTGATCAGCGTGGCTTCCAACATCATTCCCGCCGAACTTAAGAAAATGACCGATGCCTGTGCTGCCGGCGACTTCACGGCGGCGGTCGCAATGCACAAGAAATACTGGCGTCTCTTCAAGGATCTGTTTGTCGAGTCCAACCCGATTCCGGTCAAGGCGGCGATGGCGATGCTGGGTATGATTGAGGAGGAGTACAGGCTTCCGCTCTGTCCGCTTTCCGATGCAAACCGCGAGAAACTCCGCAAAACCGTTTCTGAATGCATCAGAAGCGTATAAATCATAAATAAGGTTTTTTTGAAGAAATGTCCAGAACAATTCTTTTTCAGGGCGATTCCATTACGGATTGCGGTCGTGCGCGTATTGAAATTACGGACCCTGCATATCTCCGCAGCGGACTCGGTCCCGGATATCCCTACTTGATTGCGGCACGTCTGCTGTGCGACAGAGGAAGGGATTTCAACTTTTACAATTTCGGCATCAGCGGAAACCGTGTCGTGGATCTTTACGCTCGCTGGAAGGCGGACTGCATCAATCTGCGTCCCGACATTTTGAGCATCCTGATCGGTGTCAATGACACATGGCACGAAAAAGCCAGGCAGAATGGCGTGGAGGTTCCGCGTTACGGGCAGTTTTACCGTATGCTGCTCGACTGGACATTGAAGGAACTCCCGGAAATCAAGCTGGTTCTTCTGGAACCTTTCGTATTCCCGTTCGGCGCTGTGGGCGAGGACTGGATTGAGGAAATTGATCAGCGCCGTGAAGTTGTAGCGGGAATCGCAAAGGACTACGGTGCGGTTTTTGTTCCGCTTCAGAGCATTTTGAATGATGCCTTGAAAGTGGCTCCGCAGGAACACTGGCTGGCGGATGGTGTGCATCCCATGCCGGCAGGGCATCAGCTGATTGCCGATGCATGGCTTAAAGCCGCCGCTCCTCTTTTGAGTTGAAGGTTCTGTTTCAGAACATTGTGATTCATTCTTAAAAAACAGACGCCCCTGTATGTGATAAACATACAGGGGCGTCTGTTTTGTGAAACTGGAACGCTTAACGATAGGGAAGTTCCCCGCCCCAGCAGTCGACAACGATCTTTTTCGCCGCTTCTTTCATGACCGGATTGTCCGGCGTGAACAGATGCTTGTAGCTGAAAATACATACTCCGCCGATATTGGGACGGCGTATGGTATAAAGCACCTGATTTTTCAGTTCGTTGGAATTGCCCCAGCCGGAGGCGCCCGGCTTTACATTGTAGGCGCCCAGACCGATATAAAGCCTGGTGCGCGTACCGCTGACGACATCGGACCACCAGTCCGTCAGTGCGGCATAAGGTGCCTTCGAGTGTGAGAAATTCCAGTAGATTTGCGGAATGACGTAATCGAGCCAGCCTTTTTTGACCCAGTAGCGGGTGTCCGCAAACTGTTTGAAGTAGGATTCGCTGCCATTGGTCAGGGAACCGTATTTTGTGGTTGCGTAGTTCAGCCAGATGCCGAACGGGCTGATGCCGAACTGGACCTGTCTGCCTTTGGCGGCGTTGTTTTTGCGGATCAGGGAGGATATGGAGGATACCAGCTCATCGACATTGGCTCTGCGCCAGTCCTGGATTGTAAGTTTGGGATTTTTGTTATAGGTGCGGTAGGTGGCGGCGTCGAGATCGCGAATTCCTTCATAGGGGTAGAAATAATCATCGAAATGGATAGCGTTCACGTTGTAGTTGCTGATGATTTCCCCGACCGTTTTCAGCAGGAAGTCTTTTACTTTCGGATTGCCCGGATCAAGAATCAGCATGTTTCCCCCCTGAACCGGAACAGCCAGGACCGCATCCGGGTTCTGGCGCGCAAAGTTGTTGGACGCAAGAGTCTTGAGGTAATCATTCTTGCTTAACGGTGTCGATTTGACAACACGGAACGGATTCAGCCAGGCATGGAATTCGAGTCCCTGCCGCTGCGCTTCGGCGGTCATGTAGTGGAGCGGATCGAAGCTTTGATAGGCATATCCCTCCGTCCCGCGGATATAACGTGACCACGGATTGTATTTTGATTTGTAAAATGCGTCGTTGGACGGTCTTACCTGAAATATCACTGCCGTGAATCCTGCACGTTTCAGATTTGTGACGATGTTCCGGAACTTCATCTTGAAAGCGTAGGGGGTGTCGGTTTTCGGGAAATCCAGATTGGAAATTGTCGCCACCCAGGCGCCGCGGAACTCATTGTTCTTCTTCTGATAAGATGTCGGAATGATAACCTGGCGTTTTTCCCCTTTCATGCAGGAGTAGGGAACCGGTTTGCCGTTTTCATAAAGTACTTTGAAGCTGTTGGGGGCTGCCGGAAGACATAGCGGAAAGCTCAGGATAACTGGTGTCAGCAGGGCGAGGAGTTTTGTTTTCATATTGCTTATTTTCTCCATTTTTTATTGAGGGTATCAAGACTGAGAAGAAGGTCCCTTGCCCGGTTGAGAGCAGGGTCCGATTTTTCTGTAATCGGTTTATTTTCAGATAACTCGCGGTAAGTCATCCGTGGTTTGGCTGCTGTTCTGATCGCGGGTGTCAGTGCATCCGGCGTCAGAGTCTCCAGTTCTTCGGGAATCAGCGGAACATAGAAAACAAGTTTTCCCGAACGGATCTTCTTTTGCGGAAACGGAGTTCCTTTGGTCTTTTCACCGATGCAGAGCCCGTAACGTGTATGCTCCAGCAATTTTGCCAGAACCTCCGCTGAACCGGCTGTCTCCGAATCCGTGAGGACGAGAATCGGGACAGGGGCGCTTAAAACGGTCTTCCGCTTTGCATCAAAAGAGAGAAGCTGGAAAGTATCCAGAGCATCCTGCGCATTGCCGCCGGAGCAGTTGCGGAGATCCAGAATGATGCCGGCAAGATGCATTTTGTCTTGAACTGTTTGCCTGAGTTCGGATTCCAGCCGCCGGCAGAGTTCCTGCCCGAAAGTTCCGATTCCGAGATAAAGAATGCGGTCATTGGAAAGGTGAGAAGAAAACAGCGCATTCCTTTGAGTGCCGGCGTCAAGCGCCGGATGAGGCTGCTCCATGACCGCAGGGGAAAGTTCGGAAAGAAACTTTATCGCAAGAGTCTGCTTTTCCGCAATCATTTTGCGTTCCAGCTGATGAAAAAACACCGGAGATTCCCGCCGGATGGTTTTCAGCGTCCCTCCGATTGCATCCAGTAACGCCGTTTCCGGCGTAAGGGGAGGGGCATCGGCCTTTTTCGGGCGAAGGGGTTCGGCATGGCTGGAAAAAGATTCGCTCATAAGAAAAAAGATTAAGATCAGCTGTAAGGAAGGCATAAGAAAGCTTTTGCACAAGAATGTCTTTTTCAGCATGTTCCCTGCCTCCGTTTCACTTTTTGGAAAAGCTCTGTCAAAGCTTTGCGATTTCATCCTGAAGCGAGGCGTCCGCCTCCTGAACCTGCCGGGTCTGGGCGGCGCGGAACTCTTTCAGTTTTCCGGCAAGCGCCCGGTCGGAGAGCGCAAGTATTGCGATTGCCAGCAGTGCCGCATTCTTGGCTCCGGCGGGACCCGCCGTTACAGTGGCGACCGGAATTCCCGGAGGCATCTGGACCATTGCAAGAAGTGCGTCCCATCCGCGGAACGGTTCGCTCGCCATGGGGATGCCGATCACGGGAAGGATCGTATGTGCGGCAATAACTCCGCCGAGATGAGCTGCCATTCCAGCGGCGCAGATGATGATTTTGATACCGCGTTCTTCCGCGCTTTTGGCGTATTCCGCTGCGGCGTCCGGTGTTCTGTGTGCGGAAAGAACTCGTGCTTCAAAGGAAAGCCCGAACTTTTTCAGTGTATCGAATGCCCCTTTCAGAGAAGGGAGATCGCTTTTGCTGCCCATGATGACGGCGATGTCTGCTGCCATATTGCTGTATTCCTTTCAATAATTCTTTAAAAACTGCCAAGGACGAGTAAAACAGCCGTGAAAGACTGTTCTGCTCGTCCCTGATGATTCCTGACGGTCCGGAGTGCGGATCAGGAATCGGATTTTTTACCGGTGCCTTCCGCTGCCGCGGCTTTGGCTGCGGCGATTTCCGACATGAAGTCATCCGGAGTGTTGTCTTCAAAGCTGGCAACCAGTTTGCCTTCCGCAA
>DXVA01000156.1:5722-9906 GCA_019408975.1 Lentisphaeria bacterium
CATCTAACCATCGGCGGAGCACCGGTCGCAAGCAGACGTGCTCTCTTGGACGCCAGAACAATCAATGTTTTGGCATCAGGCACTTTTTCTCTTGCTTTGGCAAGATATTCGTTGTTCATATGGAACTCCTTTCGATCAATAGTCAATCACTTCACGATGTCTGTCGATTGTCGTGAGGTCATTGCTGAGAATGATCTGATTGTTGCGTTCAAAGTCATGGACCGCGTCAAGGATATAGCGTTCCGCCAGTGCTTCGCGCTTTGCATCTTTCTGGGCGTCGCGGAGCATCAGGAGGCTGACGAGAATAAAGGTTTCATTCTCGACGAGGTTCCTGGCTCTGAGATTCTGGTATTCCGCATCCTTCTTCTCCGCCACGAATTTGACGGCGGCAAGCTGTTTTTCATGCATGTCGCGAACCATGGATTTGAGTCTGCCGTAAAGGCCTTCGGCTTTGACTTTGTCGAACAGTTCATCGAAATGCCTGTCGAGGACACGCTGCATGACGCCGCCGATTGCCGCGACGACCTGAAGCTGTGTCGTGCCTTCATAAATATTCGTGATACGTGCGTCGCGGTAGTAACGTTCCGCATCGAAATCATGCATGAAGCCGGTTCCGCCGTGAATCTGGATGCAGTCGTAGGCAATCTGATTCGCAGACTCGGTGGAAAGCGCCTTGCTCATCGGGGTGAGAGCCGCCGCAAGCTTGGAATAGTATTTCGATTTTTCACGGACGTCGGCGGTCTGTTCCTCCGCCGTGCCATGATCCATGATGTGATTGTAGGAGTTGCGGAGATCGACGATTTTCGTGGTTTCGTAGAGAAGCGCACGGGAGGCGGCGAGTTTCGTTTTCATTCTGGCGAGCATGTCGTAGATCGCAGGGAACTTGTCGATGCTCTGCTTGAACTGTTCGCGCTCGGAAGCATATTTTTTCGCTTCGCGGTAAGCGGCTTCCGCGATGCCGACTGCCTGGGCGCTGATTGCGACACGTGCGCCGTTCATCAGGGACATGACGTATTTCGTGAGCCCGCGCCTGCGCTGTCCGCAGAGTTCCGCCGGAACATTGTTATATTGAAGTTCGCAGGTCGCGACGCCATGGATGCCGAGCTTGTGCTCGATACGGCGGACAACCAGCTCCGGGCATTTTTCGCAGATGAACATCGAGAGTCCGCGTCCGTCGGAGGTTCCGTCTTCGGGAACGAGCGAGGACGAGATGGGTTTTTGCACATCCGTTCGTGATGAAGCGCTTCATGCCGTTCAGATACCATTTCCCGGTTTTGGGGTCCTGCGTCGCTTTGAGGCGGACGGACTGAAGGTCGGAACCGGAATCCGGCTCTGTGAGGTCCATTGCGCCGTCCGCTTCGCCGCTGGCGAAACCGGGCAGGTATTTTGCGCGCTGTTCTTCATCGCCGAACTCGCAGATGGTTTCTCCGATATCCTGAAGCCCGAACAGGTTCTGGAGGGATGCATCTGCACGGGAAACCATTTCGGTCATCATCGTGTAGATTGTGGTCGGGAAGTTCAGTCCGCCGTACTGACGGGGAAGGATCACTCCCATGACGCCTGCATCTTTGAGTTCCTGAAGGTTTTTCTGTGTCAGTGGATGGTAGGTGACCACGCCGTTTTCAAAGTGCGGGCCTTCCTCGTCCACCTGTCTGGAACGGGGGGCGATTCTTTCGCCTGTGACATCGCCGATGACGGCGAGCACCTTATCATAGCTGTCGATCGCATCCTCATAGTTTTCGGGAGCGTAATCGAATTTCTTCGCTTCGGTATAATCCTTCTCTTTCAGCTTGACGACTTCTTCAAGTTCGAGGTTTTTCAGCGTGAAGAGCAGGTCCGGGTTATCATTGTAAAAGTTAGACATGATATTCGTCCTCTCAGGCTTTGGCTTTGTAGGCTTTGATCATCATCGGGATTACGGTGTTGAGATCCCCGATGATTCCATAGTGTGCGACGGAGAAGATCGGCGCGCCCGGATCGCTGTTGATGGCAATGATCTTCTTGCTTTCCTTCATTCCCGCGACGTGCTGGACGGAACCGCTGATGCCGCATGCGATGTAAAGCTTGGGCCTGACCGTCACGCCGGTCTGACCGACCTGATGATCGTGATCAATCCAGCCGGCGTCAACCGCCGCGCGGGAAGCTCCGACTTCGCCGCCGAGCGCTTCCGCAAGATCATGGATCAGCTTGAAGTTTTCTTTGGAACCGACTCCGTAACCGCCGGCAACGATGATCTGCGCTCCTTTGAGGTTGACGCTCTTTTCCTGGCGGATGCGTTCGATGACTTTCATCACCGTTTCTTTTTCCGTGAGAGCGACATCGACTTTGACGATTTCGCCCTTGAGCCCCGGAACAGGAGCATCCATCTTCATGACGCCTTCGCGGACCGTAACCATCTGCGGGTCGTCCCATGTATTGACGATGGTTGCGATGATGTTTCCGCCGAAAGCGGGACGGATCTGCATTAATTTGTTGGTATAGGATTTTTTGTTGACTTTGTCGTCGAAGTCGTCAATCTGGAGATCCGTGCAGTCCGCCGTGAGTCCGGCGAGCTTTTCGGAAGCGACGCGGGGAGCGAGTTCGCGTCCCTTCATCGTTGCGCCGAAAAGCAGGATATTGGGCTTGTGCTCCTTGATGAGGTCCATGATGACTTTGGCATACGGAAGAACCGTGAACGGTTCCAGGCGTTTGTCCTCCGCGAGGAAGACGGTTTTGACGCCGTAGCTGAAAAGTGTGTCGGCACAGTGCGCGACGTTGTCGCCGAGGAGAACTGCTTCGACTTTGACGCCGAGTTTTGAGGCAAGCTCTTTTCCCTTGCAGACGAGTTCGAGGCTGACGTCGGCGATTTTTCCGCCTTCCTGCTCGATGAATACCCATACGTTACCGATTTTTGTCATATTGCTCACCCTAATGTGTGGTCTTCGATAAGTTCATGTATAAAATTGGAAATGCCAGCCTCGGTAGGCTCGATCTTCTTGAAGTCACTTGCGGTGAGCACAACACTCATGATCTGCTTGACTTTGGTGGGAGAACCGGCAAGGCCGCATCTCTTGAGGTCCGCACCGGTTTCAGCGGCGGTCCATTCTTTGATGAGGAGCCCTTTTTCTCCGTAGACTTTCTCAAATTCAGCCATCTGCCCGGATTCCGCATAAGTGCTGCCCTGTGCCGCCGCAAATTCGGAACGGGTCTTGGCTTTTTTGTATTTCATGATGCGTTTTGCATTCTGCGGGCGGGGCTCGTTGGAGTCGATGACGGTGAGGAGAACGGGCATCGGGGATTCAAGGATTTCATAACCGCCCTCGATTGCGCGTCTTGCCCTGACCGTTTTTTCCTTGAGTTCAAGAACCTCTTCCACATAGGAAATCTGGGGAATGGCGAGTTTTTCCGCAATCTGAGGCCCGACCTGTGCTGTGTCTCCGTCGATTGCCTGCCTGCCGCAGAGGATCAGATCGAAATCACCGATCTTCTTCGCACAGCAGCTGAGCGCGTAACTGGTTGCCAGTGTGTCCGATCCGGCAAATGCGCGATCCGTGAGAAGGACGGCTTCGTCGGCACCCATGCAGAGAGCGTCTCTGAGAACTTTGGATGCGTTCGGGGGCCCCATGGTTGCCACGACTACTTTTGCGTCATAGCGATCCTTGATCTGAAGCGCGAGCTCCAGAGCATTGAGGTCTTCGGGGTTGAAAATTGCCGGCAATGCCTGCCTGTTTACAGTGCCATCGGGTTTCATAGCCTGTCCCGTGACATTCTGCGTGTCAGGAACCTGCTTTACAAACACTATGATTTTATACTGCACTGGCTGCTCCTTGTTTGTTAGTTATTGTTTTAATTGTTAAGTTACCGCCAAAATAAAAAAGAACACCTCCGGGCACAAGCATGTCCGGCTATAAAAACAGGATTTCAATATAGCACGCCCCATTGAAAATGCAAAGATTTTTATGAACCGTCAAATAAAAATTTCTTATATTCTTTCGTAAAAGAGACGGCAGACAGGGCGATTCCCGTCTCCTTTACCGGAAAGCTTCGCTATTTCTGTTCGCGTTTTCCCCTGCCGTGGAGAACCGAGGACGGATTGTCATTGATATACTGAATCAGGTCCGTCATGGCATCCAGCGTTTCATTCAGTTTCAGGATCGTCGTCTTGACGTTGGCATCGCTGGCGCTGATCGAGTCGGAGAGCTCGC
>DXVA01000157.1 GCA_019408975.1 Lentisphaeria bacterium
TTCCATGGCGGCTTTCGCAACGTATTTTGCAACACGGGGAACGACACGGAAATCGAACGGTTTCGGTATGACGAGTGTGTTTTTCAGCGGGATGTCGCCGTCGAACATGCCGTTCTTCGCATCTTCTGGATAAGCTTCGCAGAGAATTCCGCGGATGGATTCCGGCATCGGCTCGCAGACGATTTCCGCGAGAGCGTGAGAGGCGGCAAGTTTCATCGCCTCGTTGATATCGGTCGCCCGGACGTCAAGTGCGCCGCGGAAAATTCCGGGGAAGCCGAGCACGTTGTTGACCTGATTCGGGAAGTCGGAACGTCCTGTGCCGACCACTGCCGCACCTGCCGCGAGAGCCTCATCCGGGAAGATTTCCGGTTCCGGGTTCGCCATGGCGAAGACGACTGCGCCGGGAGCCATGCTTGCGACCATTTCGCGGGTCAGCGCCTTTGCAACGGAAACGCCCATGAAGACGTCCGCGCCTTTGATTGCATCGGCAAGCGTTCGGCAGTCGGTTTCCTGGGCGAAACGCGCTTTTTCCGGGTTGAGGTCGGTGCGTGATTTGCTGATGACGCCTTTGGAGTCGCAGAGGAGGAAGTTCTCCCGCTTTGCGCCTGCGGAGATGTAGTATTCCGCGCAGGCGATACCCGCAGCTCCGGCTCCGTTCATGACGAAACGGCACTCTTCGATCTTTTTGCCTACGAGCTTGAGCGCATTGAGGATTCCGGCAAGGGAAATGATCGCGGTGCCGTGCTGATCGTCATGGAATACGGGAATGCCCATTGCCTTTTTGAGGGTCTGCTCCACCTTGAAACAGGCCGGCGCGCCGATGTCTTCCAGATTGATTCCGCCGAAAGAGGGTTCGAGCGGTTTGACCGCTTCGATGAGTTTGTCCGCGTCAGTCCTGCCGTCCGCGCCGTGAACACTGCCGAGGCAGAGCGGAATGGCGTCGATGTCTGCGAAGGTCTTGAAAAGAACGGCTTTGCCCTCCATGACGGGCATTCCGGCTTCGGGCCCGATGTTGCCGAGCCCGAGCACCGCGGTGCCGTCGCTGACGACCGCGACGGTATTGGAACGGTTCGTATATTTCCAGACGTCGGCTTTGTTCTTCCTGATCTCAAGGCAGGGGACTGCAACGCCGGGGGTGTAGGCGAGAGAGAGGTCCTGCTGTGTGACGCAGGGCTTTGTCGGGACTACCTTCAATTTTCCGGGGACGGGGGCGCTGTGATACTCCAGCGCCTTTTCTGCGAGACTCTGTTTGTTGTCGCTCATTCTGATTTCTCCATATTGTATTATAATGTTGACTTTAAATTCTTACGGAAATGCCGCGCTCTTTCAGGAACTCTTTCGCCTTCGGAACCGTATAAGTCCCGAAGTGGAAGATGCTGGCGGCAAGGACGGCATCCGCTTTGCCTTCCGTGAAAACCTGTGCGAGATGCTCCAGATTGCCCGCGCCGCCGCTGGCGATCACAGGGACGCCGACCGTTTCGACGACTGCCCGCGTCAGTTCGCAGTCATATCCGTTCCGGGTGCCGTCGGCGTCCATGCTGGTGAGGAGAATCTCTCCGGCTCCGAGTTTGACGCCCCGTTCCGCCCATTCGATCACGTCGATTCCCGTCCCGCGCCGCCCGCCGTGGGTGTAGACCTCCCACCTGCCGGATTGCCCGGGGACGCGGCGCGCGTCGATCGCAAGGACGATGCACTGTGCGCCGAAGCGTTCCGAACCTGCGCGGATGAGTTCGGGGTCGCGGACCGCCGCAGAGTTCAGGGAGACTTTGTCCGCGCCGGAATTGAGCATCCTGCGGATGTCTTCGACAGTGCGTATGCCGCCGCCGACGGTCAGGGGAATGAAGACCTGTTCCGCGGTTCTGCGGATCATGTCGTACATGCTTGCGCGGTTGTCGCTGGTCGCCGTGATATCGAGGAAGACAAGTTCATCGGCGCCCTGCCGGTTGTATTCCTTCGCGGCTTCGACGGGATCTCCCGCGTCGATCAGGTTCACAAAGTTGACGCCTTTGACGACTCTGCCGTCTTTGACGTCAAGACACGGTATGATTCTTTTCGCAAACATGTAAGCCAGCCTTTCCTGAAAAATTGATCAGGTAATGTACATTTGAAATGATATTTTTGCAAAACTCTTTTGAAATTTAATTGCACTATGATATAATTATGCTATCCTTGAAGCAAAAGGAAACGATATGATAGAAGTCAGTTCCAATTCTGTAAGCATTCTGTACCCTGACGGGACTTCGGCGGTTTTCGACGCCGCCGAGTTGAGCAGCCGGATCGCGAAAAGCTGTATTGCCGCGGGGATGCCCGATTCCTGGATCGCGGAGGATATCGCATTGTCCGTGGAGTTTGCGCTCCAGACCCAGCTCCTGAACTCCGGCGAAAAAAGCGTGCACGCTTCCGAGATCGACTCCTGCGTGGTCAGCGTCCTGGAAGATACCGGATATGCGGAGGTCGCGGAGAAGTTTCTTGCGACGGGGCGCGGCCCGGGGGATTTCGGGAAGGTTTCGCAGTCGGACGTGCCGGATTTCTTGAGCGCGAAACTGAAGTTGAGCCCGCAGGAGGTCAAGGCACTTGCCGTGAAAGTCACCGGTGCGATGCATGCGATCAAGGCTGAAAAATGTTCCACGCGCCTGGTGATGGAGCTGGCACGCCACTTCCGTGAGGCTGCCGCGGATAAACTGCTTGTCAGCGCGCCGCCTCAGATGAATACGCTTTCCCCGTCCGCGCCGGAGGAGATCATGATGCTTCTGCCGGAGGAGTGTCGGCGTTATGTGGAGAATCAGGTGCTGACGCTTCACGGGGTGAGTGCGCTTTTCAAATCAATCCGCCTGGACATTGATTTCAATCCTCTGATGAAGGATTTTGAACTTGCCGCACCGGTGACGGAGCTTCTGCTTGCGCCGCGCCTGATGGCGTGCGCCGCCGCGGCGGACTGTGTTTGCAGAGCGACGCAGGAGTGCTGCGGGCGGAAAGACCTGCCGCTGATCATCACGCTGGTGAATGCGAGCGGTTTCGTCAGGCGCTGGATGTTGTGCGAGGAAGCGGATTCCGTGACGCGCTGCACGAAGAATCTTTCCGATTATTTCTGTTCAATGCTGAAAATCAAGCCTTTCAAGATATTTTCCCGCTGAACGCTTCATCTTAATTTGAAAAACCTTTTTTTTGTAGTAAATTCCTTTTCTGAAGGGAGATTTGTCTATGAAAAATTATCTGGTGTTTTTTAGTGTGCTGCTTTCGCTCGCCGTGTTTGCCGCCGAGTCTTATCCGGAATTGATGGATCAGGCGGAAAAGCTGATGAACCGCCGTTATGAAAAGGGGACGCGCGCCTACAAGATCAAGTCTGCGGAGCTGGATGAGATTCTGGAAAGCAAGGAAACACGGGAGGAAAAGATTGCCCGTTTGAAGAAGTTCATTGCTGAATTCCAGCCGGTACAGCCTGTCCGGGCTTCCGGCGCTGCCGTTTCCAGGGAACAGATTCATCAGCATCTGAAAGATGTCAGGCAATGCGCAAAAGAGGCGGAAAAGGGAAATCCTGTGGCACAGCTTGCGCTTGGGTTGCATTACATGAATCTGGAAAACCCGAAAAGAAATCCGGCACTTGCACTGGAATGGGCGCAGCGTGCCGCACAGAGCGGACTTCCAAGCGCGGTCATGCTTGTTGGTTTGATTTATCTGGAAGGCGGAGATGGCGTTGCCCGGAAGCCGGATGAAGGGGTGCAGCTGCTCAAAGCCGCCGCCGCGCAGGGATGTGTGGATGCCATGTCCGCTTTGGGCAATCTTTATTCCAGGGGAAGACAGGTTCCGATGGATAAAAGCGCTGCGCTTATGTGGTATCGGAAAGCTGCGGAAAACGGTGATGCCACATGCATGTATCTTACCGGCAAAGCTTATTATGAAGGAGCCGGAACAGAGAAAGACGACATGCAGGCATTGCACTGGTTCCGGAAAGCGGCGGAGAACAACTGGCGCCCTGCATTTATGATGCTTGGGCAGATGTACTATCTGGGCAGAGGGACGGCGGTCAGTTATCCGGAGGCGTTCCGCTGGTTCGAACGTGCGTCAAAGGAGAATACGGAAGCATTTGCCATGCTTGGTGAGATGTACATGACCGCAAAGGGAGTGCCGCAGGACAACGTGAAGGCAATGGAGTGTTTCAAAAAGTGTTTGAAAAGCCGGCCATTGAATCAGAATGCCGCATTTCATTTGGCGTCTCTGTATTATAAAAACGGTGATTTTTCCAATGCAGAAGACTATTTCAAGAAATCTGTTGAGACTGTCCCCATGTCCAATTTCTTCCTCGGCGAGATGGCGTTCAAACAGAAAAAGTATGATGAGGCGATGAAATATTTTCAGGCTCTGGAGAAAGCCGTTCCGGACAATCCCTCAGCCGCTTATTATATGGGGATGGTCTACGACATGCCGGATTACAAAGGGCATGATTCGGAAAAGGCGATGAAATATCTCAGGAAAGCGGCGGATGGCGGAGTCAGTGATGCGGCTCTGCGTCTCGGGAAAGTGTATGCCGACCGTTCTGCGTCTCTGACGGAGAAAGAACGTGCTGACGCCCTGAAACTGCTCCTGCCGCCGGCGAAAGACGGCAATGCGGAGGCAATGCTGAAAGTCGGGGAGTTGTATCTGGCATCCGGCAAAGGTGCGGAAGGGCTGAAATGGGTCCGGCTTGCCGCGAAGAACGGGAATGTGAAAGCGATGTATCGTTTGAGCCTGCTTTACAGCGAGGGAAAATTTGTCCCTCGCAATTATGACGTTGCAGTGAGCTGGTTGCTGAAAGGCGTGGACAAACAGGATATGGATTCCATTGTCCGCCTCGGACAACTCTATTATGAGGGCAAAGGCGTGGTGCGTGACGCCGGACGCGCTTTCCGGCTTTTCAGCAAAGCCGTCGAACTTGGCAACTTCCATGTTTCCGCTTATCTCGGCAGGATGTATTATGAGGGCGACGGCGTGAAGCAGGACTATGCAAAGGCGAATCAACACTTGACTCGTGCCATGCGCAGCTCCGTCCGGTATCCGGGAGTCGATGTTTCCGCCATCCTCGGCAAGATGCATTATTACGGGCGCGGCGTGAAACAGGATTATGCAAAAGCGGTCAAGTATCTTGGCTCCGGCGGGAATGATTCGGAGAGTCTGTTCCTGCTTGGAGAGATGCATCATGAAGGGCTTGGCGTGAAAGCGGACCAGAAAAAGGCGCTGGAGTATCTGAACAAATCGGCTGATCTCGGTTACGTTCCGGCGATGGCGATGCTCGGGACGATGTATTTCGAGGGAAAGGGGACGCCGAAGGACTATGAAATGGCTGTCCGCTGGCTCAAGCCTGCCGCAGACCGGGGGGATCTCCCTTCCAGTAAACTGCTTGCGGATATCTATGTCAGCGGCAAGAGTCTTGTGCGGGACGACGCGGCGGCTCTGCGTTACTTCAGAACGCTTGCCTCCAAAGGTGACGTCAAGGCGATGTACGAGTGCGGAATGATGTATCTGGAGGGAAAAGGGACCGTCAAAGATACGGAGAAAGCGCTGGAGTATTTCCGGCAGGCTTCGGAGAAAGGCGACGTGAACGCTTCCTTCAAGTGCGGCGAACTTGAGAAAGATAAGGCACAGGCGGCGAAGTATTATAAAATCGCGGCGGACAAAGGCAATGCCGCGGCGGCGAAAATCTATCTGGGGCTGAATGAACAGGGGATTGTCCGGAATCAGGCGGAGACGCCGGAAAAGTATCTGAAACTGCTTGCGGAGAAAGGCGACGGCGATGCGATGCTTGCGCTCGGCAGGCTCTCGAAGAATCCGAAAGCGGCTCTTGCCTGGTATGAAAAATCCGCGGCGAAAGGCAATACTGCGGCAAAGGCATATCTGGCGCTTCTTTATGCCGACGGCAAAGAGGTGAAGAAGGATTCCCGCAAAGCTCTGGCGCTGGCGAAAGCCGCGGCGGAAAAGAAGGATCTCGCCGCAATGACTCTTCTCGGCAGAATGTATTATGAGGGCGACGGCGTGGAGAAGTCCGCGGCGGAAGCGATGAAATACCTGCTGGAGCCCGCTGAAAAGGGAGATCCCTATGCCGTGGAAAAGGTCGGGCGGATGTTGTATGATGCGCGGGATTATGCGAAAGCGGAAAAATATCTGGAGTCCGCCGTGAAAAAGAGCAAAGACCCCTCGGATATGTACCGTCTGGGTATGATCGCCTACCGCGGCAGCGGAGTGAAACAGGATTTCTCGAAGGCTTACGACTGGTTCATTCAGGCGGCGGAGAAGAAAAACACTGCCGCCATGCATCAGATCGGGCGCATGCACTACCGCGGCGACGGCATAACACAGGATTATGCCCGCGCGCTGACGTGGTATAAAGCCGCGGCGGCGGACGGCAATGCCGCCGCCATGTACGATGTCGGGAACATGTATTACAACGGCAACGGCGTCAGCCCCGATTATGCGGAAGCTCTGCGCTGGTTCAGGATGTCGGCGGAAAAAGGCAATATCGTGGCGATGCAGTTCCTTTCGATCATGTACAAAGAAGGAATCGGCGTTCCGAAAGACAATGTGGAATCCGTCCGCTGGCGCAAAGCGGCGGAGAAAGCAAGAGGAAATTGAATTGCCGGCGGATTCAGGGCGAATGGAGAATGCGGTATGACAGTTGAAAAGCGTACTTACCACCGCATTTATGAGCTGTTCTCCGCAAACGAGCCCATTGCCGACTGGGTTGCAATGACGGATTTCGATACGCCTTATCCGTTGATGCTGACGCTCATGGAGGCAAAGAAGGACGAGGAGCGCGAGGCTCCGCTTGAGGCTGTCGTCTGGGCAGCTGCGGAGATTGCCGCCGCCGCGAATCTCCGTGATTACAGAAATATCCCGTCTCCCTTGCGCCTGCGCATCCGTTCCCTGCATTGCCCTCATCCGATCCCGGAGCTGGCGTTGGAGGGGATTGCGGGAATCCGGGAGCACTCGGAATTACGCGAGATCATGGAGAGGGACGGCTGCCTTGATGAGTGGCTGAAGGACCTGGACGAGTTGTCGGAACGTCTCCGCGCCGCTTCTGCCGCCGCACGGGAACTTGCACTTCCGAGCCTGGTGGAGGCGGATGCGTATTTCAAAGCGCATCAGCCCATGCCGCCTGAAACGGAGCTGACTTCCGAACAGAAACGGGAATATCTCTATTACGGTTCTTATCTGCTGTTTCATGAGGATTACCGTTTATACACGCTTGCCGCTTCTTCGCTCGGCTATGGAGTGACGCACGGGATTTATGATGTGATGCTGCGGATCATTCACCTGCATATGGATTCGCGCGCCCGCGAGGAAGGACTCACGCCTGAAATGCTGATTTCAAAATTTGAGTCTGTCCGATGCTACGGAGTGGTTTCCGTGTTTGATTTTTACAACCTGTTTCCGATGCTCGGCGATCCGTCTCCGTTCATCCGGGCGCTGGCGGCCAACAAGCTTGATTATGCCGTATCGCAGGGCTGGATCACCGATTATGACAGGATTTGCGAAGCGCTGCACAAGGCGTCGGACCGGTTCGAGGACTTGAATTTTGCGTATGCCTTGAATTCCCTGTATGACCGCTGCATGACCGCTTCGGGAAAACGTTTCTTCCTGCCGTTTTCGGATAAACTGGAATCGAAACTGCCGACGACGCGGACTGTGAATCTGCTTTCCCTGGCTGCCGGGCTTGTGATCGGCGCATTGATTGTGTGGGGAATGGACTGGCTGTGCATGAAATACTTCAGATGGCGGGAATATTCCTTTATGACGGGTCAATGGCTCTCCGCCATGCGTGCCGTCTGGCTGACGATTTTTTCCGGAAGTGTTCTGTACGGGATTTACAAGGGTTTGTACGATTGTCGCAAAAATGAGGAGGCGGACCCTGTCTGGCAGGAAAAACTGCGCCACCGTGTCTGGAAGGAATCCCACGCCTGCCGGAAGTTTTTCAAGGCTTTCATGAAGACTTCGCACCTGAGAAAAATGTTTTCCCGCATGGCTCCCGATTCGATGTGCGCCGGAGCGTTGCTCCTGTTCGGGCGTGAAGACGGGCTGGAGGCTTTTTTTGTGGAGGGGGAGGACCGGGTTACGCGGATTCTGCCGGACGGATCGCGCAAGGTTTTCCTGCTGGATGGTGCTCTGCTGTATGCGTGGCGGAAGCTGTGCGAAGAACTGATGCAGTGTCATTTTTTCCTGAGTCCGATCGGAGCGAAAGTCGGTATGCCGAAAAAGGGAACATTGACTGTCAATCTGTTTACGACGGACGAGGAGAGCCGGCTTTGCATCCGTATGATGGAGCAGGATATTTCCGCGCTTGGAACTTCTGAAAATCTGATGCCCGAAGTATTTCGGAACGCATTGCCGTCTTTTCTTGCACTGATTGATCGTTCCGGGGAAACTCCGCCGGAACCCAATGGACAGGTTCTTGCATTGGCGAGAAACGGCATTCCTGCGTGTCTTTCCGGTTTTGAGCTGGAGGACGGGGAAAGGCTGCTGAACGGTGTCCGGCTGGATGTGCGGACCGTCTGTCGTCATCTGCGCTGTCCGTGCGGGAGTGAACATTTCCGGTGCCGTGGTGTTTCCTCCGGCGTGAATGCCGCGTATTCTGTGGCGCCTCCCTTATCCCTGCTTTGCGTGGAGTGCGGCAGGGAGATTCCGTTGTTCGATGAGAATATCGATGGTTATAAGTCGCAGTTTGAACCGGTTCCCGAGGGGAGCGTCTGCCGGGATTTCACTTCACCGCGCGTGTATCGTTTTGCCGCGGGGCTGAAATATGCCTTTGAAGATGATTTGCTGACGGATGAACCTGCCGTAAGGGAACGCTGTGCCGATTATTTTACCGGAATTACCGTATATGGAATCAGTGAGGACGATAAAGTTCACGTGCTTTATGAGGGAGATTGCACATAAAATGGAACGAAGATTGCATTGTCGGGCTCACGGCATTTGATTTCATGCCTTTTTCATTTCCCGCATTGAAAAACAGGGAAAACACGAGTATCAGTACCGGTTTTGAAAACGAAAACGGAAGACGGGATCATGTGTATTGAAAAAGTGGATATTTATGGATTTGCATTCGGCGGACGTGCCGTCGGCAGACGGGAAAACGGGAAAGTCTGTTTTGTGCGCGGAGCTGTTCCCGGCGAAACGGTCGGAGTGAAGATCACTGCCGATAAGAAATCATATTCCGAAGGGTGTCTGGAGAGTGTTTTGAATGAATCTCCGCTGCGGGTCGCCGCCGGCTGTCCGAATCCGTGCCCGGGATGTTCCTATGCGCATGTCTCCTACGAAACCGAACTGGAATGGAAGCAGAGACAGCTGGAATCCTTTCTGTTGAGGGGAAAACTGGCTGAGCCGGGCAGAATCCGGAAGCCGCTGGGAGCAGACCGCCGGACGCACTGGCGGAATAAACTCAAGCTGTCTCTGGAGCATGACGCGCAGGGGAAAATCCATGCCGGGTACCGCGCCGAGGACAATGTGTCCCTGATTGAAATTGAGGATTGCCCTCTTGCCGTGGAGGAGATCAATGAGGCGTTCCGGCGGGGAGAATGGAAGAAGGACGTAACCACGGCGGACAGCTCCGTCACGTTCCGCTTTACTGCGGCGGACGGCGTCCGGTGGTTTACGGAGCGCAGCGGCGGCAAATCGCGCCTGCTGACGGAGACAATCGGCGGATACGGCGATTTCAGCGTTCCCGAAACCTCCTTTTTCCAGATCAACTCCGGAATGTCCGGACGGCTTGCGGAACGGGTGGTTTCCCTGCTTGAGTCGTGTCGGATATCACATCTGGTG
>DXVA01000158.1:0-6807 GCA_019408975.1 Lentisphaeria bacterium
GCCGGGCTTGGTTTGAATCCCTATGTCCGTGTGACGAGCCCCCTGCGGCGCTATGTCGATCTTCTTGCGCACCAGCAGCTTCGGCGCTGGATTGCCGGGCAGGAGCTGCTGACGCCCGAACAGCTGGAAGAACATTTCCTGTCCAGCGAAAAAGAATCGCTGATCCGCCGTAAACTGGAGCGTCAGGCGGATGATTTCTGGATGCAGGTTTTCTTCCGGCAGAACCCGGAATGGAGCGGCGAGGCTGTGCTTGTGAACCGCATCGACGACCGCCTTACGTTTCTGATTCCTTCCCTTGCATATGAATTCAAGAGCCGTTGGGGCGGTAAAATCGAGCTGGGAGAATCGGTTCCGGTGAAAATACGCTCCGCCGACCCCACAACGCTCAGCGCCCAGTTCCGGATCGAACGGTAAGATTGACTATGCCGCATTCTGAGCAGGAAGAACTGCGGGTGCGGGCATGAACAGACTCCTGTTCAATATATTTCGAGACTGCTTGAGAAAACGGGGGGGATGCCCGGGAATGATGTTTTTCAGGATGAACCGGTGCAGATCGGATGCTTTCCTGAAAAGAACATATTCCTCTCCGATCATATGGAACAACGTCGATTGTCATGCAGACTCAACAGATGCGACAGGAGAGACCCGGCAAACCAAGTTTGCCGTCTTTATAAAAATAATATGGTGTGGGTGTGTTGCATCTGCCGCAGTCCAGCGGAATAAACTGTTTGTGCTCTCCCTGCCGGACAGACAGGAAAAGGTGGGATGAGGGCATCTTTGAAGTTTTTTCCAATGTTTTTTTGTATTTTTGTGAAAATCCCTATTGACAAAAACTGATTTTCAGATATAATATATTGTATATACTATATAAGGAAACAGTAACAATGGAATCGATGCACAAACAGATTTTGAAGACAATGAAGGCGAGAATCTCCGGACTTCAGGAGGGCGCCAGGCTTGCAAGCGAAATGGAACTGTGCAGAGAATTCGGTGTCTCACGCATGACGATCAACAAGGTGATCGGGGAACTGGCGAAAGAGGGATATGTGAACCGGCTCCGCCGCTGGGGGACATTCGTCCGCCGGAAACAGTACCCGTCGCGACTGATCACATTTCTCCTGCCGTGCCCGGACAGTATGTTGTTGAACGATTATGCCTCCGCAGTCCGGCGGCATCTGCTTTCCGGTATTCTGAGGGCTGTCCGCGAGACGGGAATGCGTCTGGAGACGATTGCCGTTTCCCCGACCAATGACCCGCGCGAGATTGATCTATCCTGCCTGCGGCATCTGGATGAAAACAGTCTTGTGATTGTGTCCGGCATCTGGTATGCCAAGGCATTTGAAACCTTACAAAGTTCCGGAGCCCGTGTGCTGCTGATCGATGAGCAGGTTGCCCATACCTGCCGGAATGAATGGAAATATGCGAAGAACTGGCTGCTCAGCGAAATGGACAATACAACGGCGACCTGTGAACTGGTTCACCAGCTTTATGAAAAAGGCTGCCGCCGGATTGCCGTCATTTCTCCTTACCTGTTCAAAGGACAACCGTGGCTGACCGGTTATCTTCGCGCGATTCAGGAACTGGGACTGCCGGAGCTGACTCTCAATCTGCCTGCTCCGGAGGCGGGACTTTCCGACTCGGACCGTGCTTTTCTGATCGACAGGCATTGCGACGGCGTTCTGCTGTTCATGAAACATTTTCGTCTGGTCGGCGATACGGTCAATGCCGTTCTGAGGCTTCCTGATTTCATCCGGATCGGCGGAATGTTCTACGATGCGGGATACAATTTTATCCGTGAACCGTTTCCTGTCTTCCATTTTCAGCATGAATATCTGGGATATGATGCCGTAATGCGGCTCCTGAACGAGTCCGAACCGCTTTTGAAAGAGTATCAGCCGAGTTATGACTTTGAAGATGGAGAGGACAAGTTGAAAGGTCGTATGGCATTGATTGAGCAATGAAGGTCAGAGTAACCGGAACAATTAAAAAATATTTTCAAAACGGAGGTTTCAATGGAAGGAATGAAGTGCACGCAAATTAAATTATTTATCATGAAAGCTTGCGGAAATATGATTTCCGCTCAGTTTACAGAAAGAGCGGGGAGAATTCAAAATTTATCCTGCAGATTTCCCCATTCCCCGCATCCATGGTACACATTCACATTAATAGAGTTATTAATCGTAATTTCGATCATCGCGATTCTTGCGGCAATGCTTCTGCCGGCGCTGAACAAGGCGAAAGAGCGTGCTGTGGGCGCTTTATGCACCAATTCACTGAAACAGAATCTGCTGGTTCTGCATAATTATGCCAATGACTACAACTGCTATGCCGGGGCGCGTCCACCCTCTCCCTACTACGGTTACAGACGCGTTCTTGCGGCAAGCGGGCATATTCCAGCCAAACCGGCTTCATATCTTCCTTATTTCACATGGTTTCCCAGAAACTGGGGCTGCCCTGCGATGTTCCGGAAATTTCCAGCACTTACCAGCGATGGACGCTGGATTCAATATGAGAGGCTTTACGGGATGCCTACCCATGCGCTTGCTCTTGATGATGATAATCATCAGGAGCTGGGCTGGGGTTTCAAAGTGACGGGCAGATACAACTACAGGCAGCCCAGCCAGTTCATTTATCTTGCAGACTCCGCATATACGGGAAACGGAGTACCTTACGCCTATTGGGATTCCCGTCCTACACCGCAGATTCAATACGGGCTTTCTCTCAATCATTATAAAAATGCCGGGCTGGGGTTTCTGGACGGACATGCAAGCATGATGAACAGAGCGGATATCCGCAGCAAATACCGGCATAACCGTTTTTCCGTTATGCCATAACTGATAAAGAAAAGGTTTTCATCATGAACTTCAACATCCGTGATTTCGGAGCCGCCGGCGACGGTGAACACAATGATACGGCGGCGATTCAAGGGGCGATTGACGCCGCGGTGCAGGAGGGGGGAGGGAGAGTTGTTCTGCCGCCCGGCGTTTACTGCTCCGGCACGATTTTTCTGCGAAGCAATGTGGAACTGCATCTGCAGAGCGGCGCCGAACTGCTCGGAAGTCCGAGAAAGGAGGATTACACGAATCGCTGGAATGCCCCTTATGACTGCGGCTGTGTTTCGGAATACGCTTCTGAAATGCACCTGATCTATTCATGGCGGCAGAAGAATATTGCCATTACGGGGCAGGGAAGTGTCAACGGCAACGGAACCGCGTTTTTCGATCTGAACGCCGAAGTTCACCCGCGCCGCCCGAACTGGGGATATGCAAACCGCTGGCGTCCCGGTCAGATGGTGGCTCTGCTGGAGTGTGAGAATGTCCGCATCGACGGCGTGACGCTCTGTAATTCCACCTACTGGACGCTCTGGCCGTATGCCTGCCGCGACGTGGCAATTACCGATATCCGCATCCGCAATGATTACCGCACTCCGAACGGAGACGGCATTGATCCGGACTGCTGCACTAATGTCAGGATTGAAAACTGTGACATTCAGGCGGGGGATGACTGCATTGCCCTGCGTGCCAACAGGGGAAGATCGGGACTGATGCTTGATCTTGAGCATGTCGTGATCTCGAACTGCATTTTTGACACGCCGCTGGGAGGGGTACGGTTCGGACCTTCCGGCGAGCAATCCGTCCTGCGCAATATCACCGTTTCCAACTGCGTGATCCGTCATGCGGGGAAGGGGCTGCTTTTCTCTCTCTGGCACGGCAGCGTCTGGAAGAAAGGGTGTCTGATTGAAAATGTCCGCATATCCAATCTGGTGATTCACGCGGATGCGCCGCTGCGGATGTATATCATGGATGGGTGCGGCGGCACGGAATGTGGTTTCCGCAGGATTCATATTTCCGGTATTACCGCTTTCGGAAACGATACCTGCACACTGCTCGGAGGCGGGGACGGAGTGTTTGAGGATGTTTGCATCAGCGACTTCGATCTGACTCTGACGGGATTGGAACCGTGTCTGGGAGCGAAGATGGTGCAGGAGGCTGCCGGCAGCGCGTTTGCGGTACGCGAGGCGAAGAATATTCAATTCAGGAATGTGCGGATCAAATCGGAGAAAGCCATGTTGAAGCATGTGATTGACGCCGAGGAGGTCGATGGTTTGAAAATCGCTGACTGCGAACTGCGGACCGGAGTTTTGTCCGGCGACTCTCTTCGCTGTGTCAATGTGCGCGGTCTTCAGATTGAAAATACTGTTTTTCCGGAAAGACGGAATGACCGGGAGCAGATACGGAACGAAAAACATAATGAGACAAGGAGAATCCGGATATGAAGTTACGTCTTTTTACAGCAGGAATCCTGCTTCCGGGAATGATTTTTGCGGGAAGCGCGGAAGATACGGATCTTTCCGGCTATACCGGAGCGGAGACAGAGGCATCACTGGAAAGCATCGTCGCCAACGGAGGTTTTGAGCGGGGCGCCGACGGCTGGATCTTAAAAAAAGATTGCCGGATCGAGAAGAACGGCGGGCGCAATGGAACTGCGGCTTTGCGCTATGAACGGCGCAACCCGAAAGAGTATCAGCTTGTCGGCACACCGGTGAAGTTGGAGCCGGGGAAATTTTACCGTTTCGGCGCATGGATCAAAACGGAACAGGTGACGAATCCGAATGGCAGAGGCGGAGCTGCTGTCGCACTGGAATTTTCCAAAGACGGGGGGAACGGCAGAAAAGCTTTTTTAAGCGGGCGTTATCCCCGCGGCGTTACCGGTACGGCGGACTGGACATGGATTTCAGACGTCGTGAGAGTGCCGAAGAATGCAATCGGCGCACATATTACGCTGTATCTGCACCCAAAAGCCACCGGTACTGCATGGTTCGACGATATTTCCGTTCAGGAGCAAGGCCGTAATTTATGGTCACTGAATCCCATTGCGCCTTTCGGAAACCTCTTCGGCAAAAGTGTTCCTGTCCGCCTTTCCTATGACGGAAAAGAGATTCCTGTCGGTTCTTATGCCGTGCAGATGAATATCCGTTCCACGAAGTTCTCACAGCGGCTGAAAGCAGGGGCGCAGATGGAATTCAGCATTCCGGAGTCGGTGCAGGGGAACTGCGATATCGAATTCCTGATTCTGGATACGGCAAAGAAAAAGATTCTCTTTTCCCGTGTGTTTCCGCTGAACATCCGGCGGGGAAACGGTTCAAAAGTCATGCTGGATGCTTCAGGGCGTATGCTGGTTGACGGGCATCCGTTCATGCCGGTCGGAATTTTCGGCAGTTCGCTGATTCCGGCACAGCTTGAGATGCTGCGCGAGGCCGGGGTCAACTGCATTCTGCCGTATGGCAGCATGGGGTTGAGAGCCGATCCGCAGGCGCCTCCCTCCAGGGAACAGATCGTAAAAGCAATGGATATTGCCGCCGCAAAGGGAATGAAAGTGATCTTCAGCATCAAAGACGTCGGCTCTTCACAAAGTTACGGGTTCGACCGTTGGATGGGGATTTCCGGTTACAAAAACATTACCGCCGACGTTGTCAATCTGTTGAAAGATCATCCTGCTCTGCTTGCATGGTTCAGCGCCGATGAGGCGCCTGTCAGCCAGGTGCCGCGCCTGACGGAGATACGCCGCATCTGCAATCAGCTGGACCCGGAACATCCGGTCTACGGTGTATTTTACCAATATGAGGAACTCCCTTTTTACGGACCGGCTTTCGATGTGATCGGAATTGATCCCTATCCTTTGAGCGGCAACACTTTGCGGAGTGTGGTATTTGCGATGGATCAGGCTCGGCGCACCGGGCTGCCTGTCTGGAGCGTACCGCAGATATTCAACTGGGCGGCATATAAAAAAGAGGAAAAAGGCCGTCCGAACCCCTCCGAGGAGAAAATGCGTTCCCTGATTCTTCTGGAAGCGGCGATGGGAGCCAAAGGTTTTATTTTCTACAGCCTCCACGATCTGCGCCCGCCGAGAATGCCGGAGGGGAATTTCGAGAAGGAATGGCCGAAAATCAAACGCATCGTCGCTCTGATGAAACGTCTGGAGCCCTATATCATGTCCGGCGAAGAACCGGTGATTTTACGGAAAAATGAGATCGTAGCGGCGGAACTGCGCAACTCCGAAGGACGGAAAGCGATTCTGATCTGTTCCGTCGGACCCGGAAAATGCCGGACGGAATTGAAGCTGAAAGGAAAGTTCCGTTCCGAATACGGCAGGACGAAGCAGGACGGGGGCGTCTTGATTTTTGAGGGAGAAGATATCAGTTCCGACGTTCTCTGGCAGGAATGACCGGGCAGCACCGGCGGGAGCCCGCAGGACGGAATCCAGTTTTCCTGTCCTGTGGGCTCATGCCGTTTTCCTGCGCCGCATATGCTGTATCACTCTGCGTCTTCACTTATTTTTTCCGGTTCGCAGAAATATCCTTTTTGGTGAAAAAAAATATTGAAAAAAAACGTCAGGCGGTGTATACTACCTGATACTAGCGCAGTCTGATTTCCGATTCTTCTGCAAGAGATGAGATACAGGTATATTTTTGAAATAAAAACGAATGGAGTGTATGATGGCAGAAAATGAAATTCCCGCCGAAGAAACACCGCAGGTGCAGCCTTCGACCAATTATACCGCAGGCAATATCACTGTTCTGGAAGGCTTGGAGGCCGTCAGAAAACGTCCCAGCATGTATATCGGCGATACGGGGCAGCGCGGACTGCATCACCTTGTGTATGAAGTCGTTGACAACAGTATTGACGAAACGCTTGCAGGCTATGCCAGTAAAATTATCGTCACAATTCACCCCGACAACAGCATCACGGTGGTTGACGACGGGCGCGGCATTCCCGTGGACATGCACCCGGAGGAGCATAAACCGGC
>DXVA01000158.1:6817-9773 GCA_019408975.1 Lentisphaeria bacterium
CTTCATGCCGGTGGCAAATTCGACCACAGCAACTACAAGGTTTCGGGCGGACTTCACGGCGTCGGCGTTTCCTGCGTGAATGCGCTTTCCGACTGGATGCTGGTCGAAGTGCGCCGCGACGGTTTCGCCTACCGCATCAAGTTCAACCGCGGAAATACCGTCGAGCCGCTTGCCAAGCTGAACCCGACCAGCGAGCGCGGAACCTCCGTCACTTTCAAGCCGGACGGCACGATCTTTTCCACGACGGAGTATGTGTGGGACATTCTGGCGAACCGTATGCGCGAGCTTGCATTCCTTAATAAAGGGGTTCATATCACGCTTGTTGACGAGCGCACGGAACCGGTCAGAAGCGAAACGTTCCATTATGAAGGCGGTCTGGTCGAATATGTCAAATATCTGAATGCGCACAAGATCGTGATTCACGAGCCGATCTATATGCACAAGGAAAAAGACGGCATCGATGTGGAAGTCGCGATGCAGTACAACGACGGCTTCACCGAAAATATTTACAGTTACACCAACAACATCAACACCATCGAAGGCGGAACGCATCTTTCCGGCTTTCAGGGGGCGCTGACACGTTCCATCAATGCGTATGCGAAGGGCGCGAATCTGCTTCGAGGCGACAAGGCGAACGTGAGCGGTGCGGATACCCGTGAAGGGCTTTCCGCCGTGATCAGCGTGAAAGTGCCGGAGCCGCAGTTTGAAGGGCAGACCAAGACGAAGCTCGGAAACGGCGAGGTGCGCGGTATCGTGGACTCCGTCGTGAACGACTGTCTCGGCTCATTTCTGGAAGAAAATCCCGCGATAGCCCGTCAGATCGTGGACAAGGCGATGGTTGCCTCCCGCGCCCGTGAAGCCGCGAAAAAGGCGAGGGAACTTGTCCAGCGCAAAGGAGCCCTGGACGGTCTTTCCCCGTTCCTCGGGAAACTTGCGGACTGCTCGGAAAAGGACCCCGCGAAAAGCGAGCTTTACATCGTCGAGGGCGACTCGGCAGGCGGTTCCGCGAAACAGGGGCGCAACAGCAGTTTTCAGGCGATTATCCCGATCCGCGGCAAACTCCTCAATGTGGAAAAGGCGCGGATCGACCAGGTTCTCAACAACAATGAAATCAAGTCCCTGATTTCTGCAATCGGATGCGGATACGGCAAAGAGGATTTCGATATTTCCGGGCTGCGCTACCACCGCATCGTGATCATGACCGATGCCGATGTGGACGGCTCGCACATCAGGACGCTTCTGCTCACGTTCTTCTTCCGTGAACTGAAGCCGCTGGTGGAAACCGGGCACATCTACATTGCGAAACCGCCGCTTTACAAGGTCCGCCGTAAGAAACGCGAAAGCTATATCGATACGGATGAACAGCTTGACAAGTTCCTGACCGAAAACGGCTGTGAAGACATTATCGTCGAGAACATTGCGACTGGCGCGCCGATTTCCGCAGAGGAGATCAGGAAGATTGCGGCTTATGTCACGGAATCCCGTCAGATCATTCAGGGACTTCAGCGGCATGGTATTGATACGGATGAATATCTGGATGCGGTTCAGGACGGCAGGTATCCGACCGCGCAGATTTTTGTCCGCAACCCGGACGGGACGATTACGAAGAAGTTCGTCTATTCCGCGGCGGAACAGTCCGCTTTTATCGAGGAAGTCGAAAAAACGCTTCCGCGGATCGTGGACGACACCACACCGGAAAACGGCGAAAACGGCGAACCGAAGCCTCATGGACTTCATCCCTCCATTGATATTACGACGATCTTCGAGGCGGAATCCTGTCTTGAACTCGGCAACAGAATCCGTGAAGGCGGTTACGACCCGTCGGTTCTTTTCCGCGGTCAGACTCCGATCTTTCGCATCAGGGAGGGAGACGATGAAATTCAGGTCAACTCTCTGACGGAGCTTTTTGAGGAGATCAAGAAGAACGGCAGGCAGGGACTTCAGATTCAGCGTTACAAAGGTCTGGGTGAAATGGACCCCCATCAGCTGTGGGAAACGACGATGGACCCTGAACGCCGCAAGATGATTCAGGTCACGATGGAGGATGCCGTCGAAGCCGAGCGCATGTTCACGCTTCTGATGGGCGACGATGTCGAGCCGCGCCGCGAATATATCGAGAAACATGCGGCGGGCGTCAAGGATCTCGATATTTAAAACAGTCATGAATTTCAACTTTTAAGGAGCAGATAATGGCAGCAGACAAGGAAACGAAAGCGGCGAAAGGCGCCGCGACTCCGGCAAGTGCGGCGGAAGCGCGCGCGAAGAATCTCGGAATCGCTCTCGGCCAGATTGAAAAGGAATACGGAAAAGGCACGATCATGCGCCTCGGCGATAATTCAACCGTGGATGTGCCGGTGATCAGCACCGGTGCGCTTTCACTCGATATTGCGCTTGGAATCATGGGGCTTCCGCGTGGAAGAATTATTGAAATCTTCGGTCCGGAATCTTCCGGTAAGACGACGCTCTGCATGCATGTCATCGCCAACGCGCAGAAAGCGGGCGGCGTGGCGGCGATCATCGACGCGGAACATGCGGTCGATCCGCAGTATGCCCGCAAGATCGGCGTGAACATCGACAATCTTCTGATCTCCCAGCCGGACTGCGGAGAGGACGCTTTGAATATCGCGGATACTCTGATCCGCAGCAATTCGGTTGATGTCGTCGTGATCGACTCCGTCGCCGCACTGGTCCCGAAAGCCGAATTCGACGGTCAGGTCGGCGATTCTTTCATGGGGCTTCAGGCTCGTATGATGTCTCAGGCGCTCCGCAAGATCACCGGCGCCGTGAACCGCAGCCGCACCTGTGTGATCTTCACCAACCAGATCCGTGAAAAGATCGGCGTGATGTTCGGGAATCCTGAAACGACCACCGGCGGTAACGCAATGAAGTTTTACAGTTCGATCCGTCTCGACATCCGCCGTATCGGAACGATCAAAGATACTGCGGGCGAGCCCAC